>DATFSB010000480.1:0-15271 GCA_035262825.1 Gemmatimonadales bacterium
CATCATCCGCCTCGAACTCCACCATCGGCCACGTGACGATGCCCAGCGCGCGTGTGGCGCGCTCGGCGAGAGGAAACTGGGCCAGCAGCTCCTCGGGCACTCCCTCGCTCGTCTTGTAGCCCGGGTACAGCTCGTTGCGGAACGACTCGATGACGTGGTCGAAGGCGCAGCCCACATGCGTGACCCCGTCTTCCCGCAACAGCGACAGGAGCGAACGCATCAGCCCGAGCGTCGCGCCGACCTCCATCCCCGCCGGCGAGGTTTGCGGAGGCGCGCCGAAGTGCGCCCGGAACAACTCGTAGGTGCCGTCGACGAGATGAACGTTCAGGCCGCTATCCCTGCGTCTGGCCGAAGCCCAGCACGTAGCCGTGCGGGTCGCGCGCCGCGAACTCCTTCATGCCGTACGGTTGCAGCGTCGGGCCGTACGCGAAGGTAGCGCCTCTTCCTTTGAGTTCCTCAAAGAGCGAGTCGACATCGCTCACCCAGAAGAAGGCGTCCCAGGTTCCGCCGCGCGCTTCGTTCGATTGGATGCGGCTCGGGTCGGCCACGCGGCGCAGCATCAGGGCGCAGCCATCGCGGCTGTAAATCGCGAATTCGGGAGGATCACCGCCGGCGTATTCCAGCTGAAAGCCGAACACGTCGCGATAATAGGCGCCGATTGTGGCCACGTCAGCGACCGGAAAATATGGCGCCCCGCGCAGGATCCTCGGACTAGCGGCTGCGGGCATGGATGTCCCCTTTCAACAGCAGCTCCACCTCGAGCTGCAGTGCGTCCGCCACCGCGTCGATCGACAACTGCGACGTATCGACGATGGGCAGATTGTGCGCGTCGGCCTCGCGGCGCAGATAGGTCGCCCAGCTTTCCATCCGCTCCGTCACGAGTTCCGGCTGCGATCGGCCGTCGCGCAGCCGCGTCGCACGGACAGCCGGCGTGCAATCGAGCAGCACGATGCGGTACGACACGCCTGCCGTATGCGGTTGGATGAAGGCCGGCCGTGTTTGTCCGTCGAGCACACTCACCGTGTCCGCATTGGACGTGAGCCGTTCGATCCAGTGCCGGGTGGCGTCCTCCTGCCAGCGGTCGCCCCCGCCCCACCGTCGCTCCATGTCTTCCGGCGACGGCACTCCGATCGAGTCGAAGTAGTAGCATCGCACCGCCGGGAGCCCGCGTCGCTCGAGGGTCCGAACGGCAGCCGTCTTTCCCGCTCCGGATGCTCCGATGACGAAGAGGAGGCGCGGTTTCACGTCGGCCTCGGCGGCACCCAGCCCGGCGGAGCCTCGGGCCACACGGGGTCGGGCTGCGTGGGCCTGGCCTGTTCGCGGCCAAGTCGAGCGGGATCGACCTCGGCGCGGACGAAGTTCTCAGGGGGCACCGGTGCTCCCGCCAGCCGCCGCAGCATGGCGAGCTGGCCCACGTGCGTCATGGCGTCGGCGAGGGGCCCCTGCAGCAGCCGCTCCGTCGTGATGCCGTCTGAGATCGGGGCGGCGCTCTCGATGTGCCTTGCCAGCGTCTCGATCATCTCATGAAACCTGGTGATTTCAGCATCGAGCGTGGGCAGTGGCTCGGGTCGATAGCGCCCACCCGTGAAAAAGGTGCACGCGTATCCGAGCACGCTGGTCATGTGCCGCACCAGCTCGGCGGGCGACCGCACACCTTCCTGCGGGCGGAAGTCACCGAAGCCCGCCGGCGCGTCGCGCAGCGCTTTCTGCGTGCGATACGCGAGCGCGGCGAGAAAGTGTTTCAACAATGCGCGTTTTTCGTCGGGCATGAACCGAAAGTTATCCCTGCGCTCGCCGTATCAGCCTGCGCGGCGCACCCGCCAGGCGGTGAGGGCGATACCGATGAGAAGGAAGAGGCCGGCCAGCGCCATGTTGCCCGACTGATATTCCTGGTACGCCAGATAGAGCCACACGCAGAGTAGCAACACGATGATGACGAGCCGCATCGCCGGCCTCCAATGGGTTGGATCGTGGCTATCTACAGGGACGGCCTAACATAGCGATTCAGCGTTTTGGAGGCAGCGCCCCGGCGTAGGCCACGGCGATCGCGATCCACTTCTTCAGCTGGGGGCCGGTGGCGATCCCCTTGGGCTCCACGAGGATCCAGCCTTTCATCGGGCGTCCGGTCAAGTCGAAGACGCGGGTGTGCGGCTTGGCCAGCGCGGCGTCGGTTGCATCGGGATCGAGCCGCACGATCAGCTCGTCCTTGTGAATCCCGACGCACATGTTGCCGTTGAGCAGAAACGCGATGCCGCCGAACATCTGCTTGGCGACGAGTCCCTTGCGACGCCCGAGAGCTTTACGGATCCGGTCGGCGAACTGCTCGTCGTACGCCATCGTCAGCTCTGCGGCTGTGTGACCCGTGGGGTGTTGATCATATGAAACAAATGTCGAATGTCCAACACCGAATGTCCAATATCGAAATGTTTCGACATTCGATATTCGATATTGGACATTTGTCTTCAGGGGGGCTGCACTGGCGACCCGCGGCGTGGACGACGCGGGATCCAGCGTCCCACCGATTTGGTGTACGCCTCGTAGGATGCCCCGAACTGGCTGCGCAACGTCGGCTCCTCGTAGCCGATGATGAAGAGATTCACGGCGACGAGCCAGCCGGCGCAGTACAGGGCGAACGTCGTGGTTCGCGTGACCAGCAGCTCACCGAGCAGCATCGTGGTGACGCCGACGTACATCGGGTTGCGGACATAGCGGTACAATCCCCGGACCACCAGCTGTTTCGGCGGATCGACCGGGGACAGCGTCCCTCGCCCGCTGCGCGCGAACTCCCAGATACAGGTCGCGAGCACGGCGGCGCCGACGGTGACGAACAGGGCCCCGACCAGTTGGACGGGATCGCGCCAGCTGAAGGAAGCGTGACTGAGTCCGACATAGCGCCACGGCACGTATCCTGCGACCATCCCCGGAAGCGCGACGGTCCAGAACAGGCTGCGCAGCGCGAGCCAGAACGACGCCATTACGAATGATGGTGCGGGTGGTCGGAGCTGTCGAACACGCACGCCGCGTAGCCCAGCACCATGTCGCCTCCCTGCAGGCCGCTCGGCGTGGGTGTCCACCCGCGTGCCAGCCGTGCGTCGAGCAGCTCGCGATCGGTGGGCCGGTGATCCCAGACGGCGACCGCCGTCACGGTACCGAGTCAGCTGGTGTCGTAGACCAGCCAGCGCGTGCCATAGGGGATCAGCACGTCGTGCGTGTATTCGTCCTGCGTCAACACCGACTCCACCCCGCGCGGCGGAGTCAGCGTGCGCGCCCAATCGAGAGCCTGCTCGAGCGTCGTCTGGCCGGCGATCGCACGCGTCAGCGCGTCGCGCTCGGCGGCGTCGAGGCTCGAGACCTCGATGAGTGGAGTCGCCATCATGCCCTCCGTTTCACGATGCGCGACCACCGCCACAGGCCGTCGACCGCCGCGCGCGGCAGGCGTTGACCCAGCTCGCCGTCTTCACGGGTGGCGGACTTCCCACTCTGCGACTGGCCCACTCGTGAGGTGGAACAGCACATGGAGCTTCGGGTCCGCTCCGCGCGCGACGCGATACAGACGGGGCGCGCGCCTGCGCAGCTTGCGCAGCAAGTGGGACCATTCGTAGGCCAGCTGCGCGCGGGAGACACCGATGCGCACCGCGGTGCGTGGCCCTCGGACTTTGCGGGAATCGAAGCGGTAGCCGCGGCGCCGGGCTTCGGACAGCACCCCCGCGAGATAAGTGTTGATGGCCGCGAGCGGGCGCGGGTGATCGCGGAAGCGCAAGAGCTGCGGGTGGTGACGGTAGCCGCGCGTGCGCCGCTGCAGCACGGCTTTGGCGAGCAGCGCTTCGCGCCACACGGCGACCAGACCCCGGGGGTCGAGATGGCTGGGGTGCAGCGTCCAGAGCCGCATTCCGGTCACTCCAGCAAGGTGGAGTGGTACTTCTGGTAGACCGCCGCATGAGCGGCACGATCGGGTGTCGCCTGCAGCTCGCGGATGAGGGCGTCGAGCCGCGGCGTCAGGACGATGAGATAACGGGCGTCCTGGGCCAGGTATGTATGAGCGACTCCCGCGGGGACGAAGACGCTTCCACCCGCCGCCACGTCGAGCTCCCGGTCGGCGAAGCGGAAATGCAGGCTCCCCTCCAGTACGTGCCACGCCTCGTCATCGGCGTGATGCACGTGCAGCGTCGCCGGGCCGCTGCCGCGCCATTCCCGGATCACGAGCGACGCGCCGGCGGCGGCGAATCGCTCGGATGGCGTCGAGACGACGGGTTCGGGCATCACGCCGGCTTCTGCACGGCTGTGAAGCGCAGCTCGAGGGTGTCCCCGGCGGGGAGCGCGTCCCAGCGACCGAACAGATCGCCCCGCGCGTCGCGGACATGACGCAGATCGTCGTCACCGAACACGTAGGGTGGTGCGAGCCGCAGATCCGCGGCGGCCCACTCGCGACCTGAAGCTCGCTCGGTGTCGAGGAAGCCGACCACCTGCTCTACCACATGTGCTTCGGCGGGCAACGGTCCCCGCGGCCAGGGCGTGCCGAAGTCGCCGAAGTCCCACCCCTCGGCGACGAGGCTGAAGAACCCGCGCAAGTCGAGCACGGTTTCCACGGCGTAGTGGGTGAGGTCGTGCAGCGGGAAGAATCGTCCCTGCAGCCCGTTCTGCTGCTGCCAGGTGACGGTGCCGTCGCTGCGAGTGCAGCTCAAAGCGGCGGAGCCGTCGGTCTTTTTCTTGATGCGGATGCTGAGGTCGGACACGCGGCGGACGCGGAACCGGGCGGCGCCGTTACGGCACCGGCGAGCGGTGGGCGATCGCCGCTTCGACATCCGGGATGTCGCGCGGCGCCGGGGTGATCCAGTCGAGTCCCGTCGGCGTGACGATGTAGTCGTCCTCGATGCGGGCCCCGGTGTTCTGGTAGCGCAGCACGGCGGCCCGCACCTTCGCGGCGAACGCCCGGTTGCGCGGTGTATCGGGGAGGATGTCGAGCAGCCGCGTGTTGACGTAGATCCCCGGCTCGATGGTGAACACGTCGCCCGGCCGGAACACGTGCGCGTCGTAGTAGCCCAGCATCGGGTCGTGCACGGCGAGGCCGAGGCCGTGGCTGATGCCGTGGATGGCGAACAGCATCACCTGGCGGCAGCTGCGCGGCCGCTCGACGCAGTTCGCCGGCCATGGCGGATCGAACTGGGCGTCCGGCGACTCGATCAGGCCGAGGCGTGCGAGGCCTTTTGCCCGTACGTCGACCGAGGAGTCCTGCGCCGCCTGCACCGATTTTCCCGGACCGGAGTTGCGCTCGGCGGCGGCCTGGGCGTCGCGCACGATCTGATACAGGGCGCGCTGATCGGCGGTGAACGTCCCGCTCACCGGCAGGGTACGCGTCACGTCCGCGGCATACCCGCCGTATTCCGCCGCCGCGTCGATCACGACCAAGTCCCCCGCTTTGAGCAGCTCGCGGTCCTTCATGTAGTGCAGCTGGGTGCCGTTCGCACCGGTGCCGACGATCGAGCCATAGGCCGGCCGCTCCGCGCCCTGGCGCCGGAAGGTGTACTCGAGCACCGCCTGGAGATCGTATTCGTGCAGGCCCGGGGCGATCAGCTGCATCGCGGCTTTGTGTCCGGCGACGCTGATCTCCGCCGCGCGTCTGAGCAGCGCCTGTTCGGCAGGTGATTTCGTCGCCCGCAACCGGTCGACCACCGTATCGACGTCCTGCACCACGAGCCCCGCGTGTCGCTGGGCCACGGCGCGCATCGTCTGTCCGCCCCGCGTCAGTGAGTCCAGTCCTGCGAAGTCGGCATCCTCGACATCGCGCAGCGCGTAGAACGGCAAGCCGCTGCCGGCGAGGGAATCGAGGACGGGGATCAGCGCTTCACTGGAGCGGGACAACAGCCCGAGATTCGACGCCAACGCCAGCGAGTCCGGCTCGATGCCGTAGTAGAGCGAGCGGCGCGGCGTGCTGCGGGTGACGAACAGCGTCGCCCGGCCGTGCCCGCCCCGTACCACCAGCACCAGGGTCGCGTCGGCGTAGTCGTAACCCGTGAGGTAGTGGAATCCCGGTACCTGGAAGAACGGTCCGAAGTCGGACACGGGCGTGCGGCCGCCGAATGCGACGACGATGCCGTTATCGATCCGTGCGGCCAGCGAGTCGCGCCGCGCGCCGTAGTCGGTCGCCGTGATCTGCGCCGCGCCGTGCGTACCGGCGACCAGCAGGGCGATGGAAACGAGGGGAACGCGGGCGGGAGTGATCATGATGGTAAGCTGCGGTGGACGCGGGGTGTCGACAAGTCGAGCATCACGAGTCCTGATTACGGATCCACGCTGCGGCGCCGAAGCGCAGCAGCCAGGCGACGCCCGCGCCGATGAGGCCCGCCGCCAGTCCCGACACCACGCCGATCAGGGCGGAGGTCCCGCCCCAGGAGTAAGCTCCCAACCCGCCCGCGAACGCCAGCGCGATCGTCCAGCTCGCGAGCAGCGGCCGATTCCAACGCCGCCACCAGAAGGTCGTGGTGATGCCGAGCAGGGCGCATACGCCGTATGCAAACTGAAACGCGGTTTGCACCGTTTGACCGGCGGTCCGCGCGTTGGAGAGTTGCGAGACGCCGCCGCTGATCCCTGTCCAGGATAGGACGAGGAGCAGGACGATCGCAAAAAGAAACAGGACGCGTCGCAACATGAATGTCGAACTCAAAAGTAGTCGTCCAATCCGACACTCGGAGGGTACCAAGTGGACCTGCAACGTTTAACCGCCTCGAATCATCTTTCGAGCGCACCGAAGGAGGCTCAACATGAAATCGACCCTGACCGCCGCTCAGGTGAGTACGCCCTCCGAGCGGGAGATTCGCATCGAGCGGGTGTTCGACGCTCCACGGAAGCGGGTGTGGCGCGCCTTCACCGATCCCTCGCTCGTGGCCCAGTGGTGGGGCCGCGGCAACAAGCTCGTGATCGAGCGCATGGAAGTCGCGCCCGGGGGCCATTGGCGCTACGTGGAACACTCCCCCAAGGGCGCACAGGGGTTCGAGGGACGCTACCGCGAGATTCGGCCGCAAGAGCGGCTGGTGCAGACCTTCGAATGGGACGGGATGCCGGGCCACGTCGCCGTTGACACCGCCGTCTTCGAGGACCTGAACGAGGACCGCACCAAGGTGGTCAATACGTCCCTGTTTCACACCAAGGAAGAGCGCGACGGCATGCTGAAGTCGGGCATGGAAGACGGGCTCAACGAGAGCTACGCCGCGCTGGACCGACTGCTCACAAAGCTGAGCTGAGCCGGCCGGTCCGAATGAACGCCACCCGGGTGTTGTGCCCGGGTGGTCGTTTGTTGTGGCGGCGGCAGGCTATTGGAGTGTGACGGCGTACTGCTCGAGTTCCTTCTGTCATGTGAGGTCCACCAGACTGAAACGTTCCCGCCCGGCGTGGATCATCTCCAGTTTCCACCTTCGAGCGTCCCGATCGCGGGAGCGACCATGCAGATCAGCCAGGGCGATGGCGTGGCCGGCGACATCAACGTGACGCCGATGATCGATGTGCTGCTGGTCCTGATGATCATCGCGATGATCCTCGTACAGCTGCGAGCGGTGTTCGATCTCAACGTCCCCGCGCCGCAGGCGGGGCCGACCACGCGGGAGACTCGGATCGTCCTCGATCTTCCTACCGGCGGCGGGTATCGCATCAACGGTACGCCCGTGACGGAGCCTGGTCTCGAGGCGCGACTCCACGCGCTGTATGCGCGCCGAGCGCGACAGATCCTGTTAGTGCACGCATCCGGCGAGCTGCCCTATCACGACGTCATCCACGCGATCGACATCGCCCGTTCGGCCGGAGTCCAGATCATCGGCTACATGCCGTAGAAGACTTTAGGCTACGAATCACCCTGCTCGAACCGACGCGGGCCGAGCGTCGCCAGGGTGGCGACGGCGATGACGAACGCGATGGCGGAGGTGGATCACCCGCATCGCGCGAGCGTTCGGGAGTGTCGTGCGAGGTGGTTCCATGTCAGGAGAGGTTCTCCTGAATAAACCGCGGGCTCAGGTGGACGTCCACTTCAACGAGCGGACCGTCACCAATGCATTTGAAGCTGTGGATCTCCCCCGCCTTGATCACGAGGATGTCGCCCGCGGTCGCCTCGAATTCCTCGCCATTGACCACGTAGCGCCCCCGACCCTCGCGGACGAATTGCACTTCGTCGTAGGGATGCCGGTGCGGTCCCGGACCCTGCCCCGGCTGCGCCCGGAGCAGAAATGCCGACATGTGCACGTCGCCGTTATCGGCGCCGACGAAGTTGTGTGACAGACCGACGAACGGCAGCGCTTCCTGGCGGACTCGATACATGCGCACGCCCTCCTCGTAGTAACTTCCCTCACCCATGATCACCGTACAGCCGATTCAGCTCGAGGGCCATGGCGTCCGGCTCGAGCCGTTGACCCCGGCTCATGCCGATGCGTTGCGGACCGCGGCGTCCGATGGGCGGCTGTGGGAGCTGTGGTACACGGCGGTGCCCGAGCCGGCGCGCGTCGAAGCGTACATCGAGGCGGCCCTCACTGGCCAGCGCGACGGCCGCATGCTGCCGTGGACGGTGCGCGAGCTCGCGACCGGCACGATCGTCGGCAGCACGCGCTATCACGACATCGTGGCCGAGATCGATCGCGTGGAAATTGGCTACACCTGGTATGCGAAAAGCTGGCAGCGCACTCACGTGAACACGACCTGCAAGCTGCTCCTGCTGGGGCACGCATTCGAGACCCTCGGCTGCCAGGTCGTGGGACTGCGCACCGACAACTTCAACTTCGCCTCCCAGCGCGCCATCGAGGCGCTCGGCGCCAAGAAGGATGGCGTGCTGCGGCATCACGCGGCGCGCCGCGACGGCACGGTGCGAGACTCGGTGATGTACAGCGTGCTGCGTGGGGAGTGGCGGGATGTCAGGCGCAATCTGGAGCTGCGCCTGGCGCGGCACCGCGACACCGCATAGCGCCCCTTCCCCTCGTCCTTCAGGACGGCCCGCGCAGCGTTGAGCCGCGACTTTCAGTCGCGGAATCAACGATGCGATTCGATCATGTCTCCGGTATGGGTGCTGGGCTCGTGGTTCCACGAGCGAACTCGTTGCTCGGCGCTGCGCGACGAGTCTTGAAAGACTCCGTTTGGAGGGCGTCGCTCGCGCCACATGAGTCGCATGAGGAGCGCCGCGATGAGGAGTCCGGCGCACGCCGCCAGGACTGGTTGTGTCATCAGATCATCATTGCCCGGCAGAAACCACCCGGCGAGGCCGCCGAGCACCGTTCCGAGGACTAGACCACCGAAAGCCCGGCCCAGCGGCACGCGTCGCAGCAGGAGCCATCCAACGCTGGGCGCGAGGAAGAAGCCGATGAACGCACCCGTGAAAGCCGCGAACGCGAGCTCGAAGCCGTCGGCGAGTCCGAGCGGATCGCCAGAAATGGCGAACGCAATCTGGAGCGCAAGCGCACCTGCGACTCCCCCGGCCACCGCTCCGCCGACGGCAAGTCCGGCGGTGACCACGGCCACCCGGGCGGGGCTGGTTTGGCGGACGGGCAGTGGCATTGCTTTATAGTACAAAGTACTTCGCAATACCGCAAGTATCTGGGATCAGGACCGCGGCGTCTCGTGGTCCGTGAGCACGGGAAGGTATTCCACCCAGGGACCGACCTCAGCGCGGTACTGCTTCGACATCACCCGGGCGACCTGCGCCAGGTGCCCGAGGTCGTGGACTACCCAGGTGGCGAGGAGCTGGCGCAGCGTGACGGCGCCGAGGCTCGGATGCTCGCCCTCGAGCGCGAGCTGCTGGTCGGTGAGCTTCCACGACCGCACGAGATCGAGGTTCGCCGAGCGCAGCTGCGCGAACTCGGCGAGCAGCGATTCCAGGGTGCGTCCGGCGTTGCGCGACTTGTGCCGGAAACGGTCGTACGGCGCGAAGCGGCGATTGGGACCCTGCGCCAGGATGATGCGCGCCCGGGGAATCCAGTCGGTTTCCTCTCCGTCGATCAGATGGCCGACGACGTCGAATGGGCTGAAGGTGTCGGGACCTTCGGTGCCACGGGCCCAGCCCTCCCCCACCCCGTCGAGCAGGGAGTGGAGGACGGCCGGGGTGCGCTGCAGAACGTCAATCGATTGTGCCAGCGTCAGATTCAGAACTCGAGCCCCTTCAAGTACTGGCAGTTGTTGCGCGCGGCGGCGAGCTCGTCCGTCGCCCCTTCCTGCTCCACGTAGCAGGGCTTCTCGTTGAGGTTCGGCACCGCAGCCAGGAATTTCTTGAAGTCGAAAATTCCCTTACCGAGGTCGGTGTCGCTCGAGCGATCGGGAACGACGTCCTTGATGTGGAAGCTCCAATACCGCTCGCGGTACTTCTCGAGATACGCCATCGGGTCGCCCTTCCCCATCAGCATGTTGCCGACGTCGAGCTGCAGACGGGTGACGGCGGGGTCGAGGCGGGCGACGAAGACGTCGTAGGGAACCTGCCCGTCGATCAACGGCATGTGGTCGGGCTCGTTATGGAACGCGAGCCAGATCCCTGCCTTGCGGGCGACCGCTCCCGCGGCATTGAAGTGGTCGGCCCACTCCTTCCAGTCGTCCAGCGTCTGCGACGTCTCGCCGGAGAAGCTCGGCACGATGAGGTATTGATGACCGATCTTCTTGGCGATCGCGACGCGCCGTTCCCACCCGATCAGGATGTCCTCCGCGGAGATGTGCGCCGAGGGCGCCCGCAGGCCGTTCTGGGCGAGCGCCGCGATTACTTGATCGGTGGTGCGGCCGAAGTTCTGAAACGACCACAGCAGCTCCACGTCGCTGTAGCCCGCTGCCCGGACCGCCGCGAGCGTCTTGTCGGGATCCTTCATCATCTCGTGGCGGACCGCGTACAACTCCAGCCCGACGCGCTCCAGGTGATTGCTCGTGTGCAACCGCAGCGGGGGCACGAAGCGCGCCGCCGCCGCCGCACCCATCGTCTGAATGAACGTGCGCCGTTCCATGGTCACCTTGCCTCTAGGGCTTGTCGTAGACGCGGACATAATCCACCACCATCTGCTGCGGAAACGTCGTCGTCGCGTCGGGATCGCCGGGCCAGCTCCCCCCAACCGCGACGTTGAGCAACAGGAAAAACGGCTGACCGAACACCCATAGCGTTCCGGTCGGCAGATTCGCTCGAGTCAGGTGTTGATACACATGCCCATCGACGGACCAATCGATCCAATCCGGGTCCCAGGCAACACTGTAGATGTGATAGTCGTCCGCGAACGCACCCTGCGGCAGGATGTAAGCCGCGCCGATGCCGTTGCCGCCCGAGTAACCCGGACCGTGCGCGGTGCCGTGCACCGTCGCCGGCTCGCGGCCGATGTTCTCCATGACGTCGATCTCCCCGCACTGCGGCCACCCGACGGTCGTGATGTTCGATCCCAACATCCACCAGGCCGGCCACATCCCCTGGCCGAGAGGAATCTTGATGCGGGCTTCGAACCGGCCATACGTTTGCGCGAACAGCCCCTGGGTCTTGAGCCGCGCCGACGTGTAGCGACAGAGGCCGTACCAGCAGCTGTGGCTCGAATCAATGCGCGCCGTGATGACGAGGTGGCCGTTGCCGTCCAGCGCCACATTCTGCGTATCGGTCGTATAGTACTCCCGCTCCTGATTCCCCCACCCGTTGCCGCCGGTATCGGCAGTCCACTTCGCATGGTCGAACGTGGTACCGGCCGAGCCGTCGAACTCATCCTGCCAGACGAGAATCGGAGTCCCGCCACCCCCACCGCCACCGCCTCCCCCACCGCCTCCAGGAGTCCCGGGACCGCTGCCGCTGCAGGTGAGGGCCAGCAAGGCGATCCACCCAAGTCGCTTCACTGGGCCGGCCCGCCCCGCCCCACCAGCTGCGGCCGGGTCGTGGCACCGAACGACACGCTGTACTCGCGGTTCAGCACCAAACGGTCCCCGCCGAACCGGAACGTCAACGTTTCGCCGTAGGGCGTTTCGGTGAGGGCCAGTTTCAGGGTGAAGACGCTGTCCTCGGTCCACGCCCCGCTCGCGGCCACCAGGGGATGCTCCGGCACGCTCAGGAACTCCGCGATGCCATCGGTGAATCCGCCGCGAGTCGTCTTCCACGCGCCGATCCCGAACGGCGTGCGCTGCTCGCCACTCGCCGTGCGAACGACGAGCGTGGGTGTCGGCGCGGTGAAGTCGAGTGCAACGGCGCGTGGTCCGGCGCCGCTGTCGGACACCGTGTACCACCGCCCCGAAGCGCCGGCGGCGATCGGGCTCGACGCCGCGCCGCGAGGCGGGTGCAGCTGCAGACTCGCGAGCCGCGCGGCGAGGCGCCCATGGGCGGCGGTGTTCTCGGCGAGGGGACGCGATCCCATCGCCGGCAGCAGCACGTCCCACACCAGGTTCATCACCGACTGCATGTTGCGCACCCCACTCGTGATCACGACGACCGCATCGACGTCGGGGAGCACCATGCAATACTGTCCGAATGCCCCGTCCCCTCGGAACGAGTTGTGGCGCGACCGCCAGAACTGATAGCCGTAGCCCTGGTCCCAGTCGCTCTCCGGCGAGGAGCCGTTCGCCACTTCGAGCGACGTCGCCGCCGTCACCCACGCAGCGGGCACCAGCTGCCGCCCATTCCACTTTCCCTTCTGGAGATACAACTGCCCGAAGCGGGCGATGTCCTCCGTCCGAATCAGCAACCCGAACGCGCCGAGGCTCACCCCCTGTGGGCTCGTCCCCCACCCCGGGTGGTCGATGCCCAGCGGTTGGAAAACCCGCGGCCGCAGATAGTCGAGTACGGTCTGGCCGGTGACCTTCTGGACGATCGCCGACAGCATGTAGGTGGCGGGTGAGTTGTAGAGGAAGTGTGTCCCCGGTTTGAACGGGACGGGTTGTGCGAGGAACGTTTTCGTCCACGTCTGATTCGGCGGCGGGGCGGAGTCCGGGTTGCCGTTCCAGCGCCAGGGGGGCATCTCCCGGTCGTGTCCGGTGGCCATGCGCAGCAGGTCGCGCACCCGCATCGACTGCAGGTTGGTGGATGGGCTGGCGGGCGCCTCGTCGGGGAAGAACTTCATCACCTGGTCGTCGAGACTGAGCTTCCCCTCGGCGATCGCCAATCCCACCGCGGTCGACGTGAAGCTCTTGCTCAGCGAGTACAGCATGTGCGGCGTCGCCGAATCGTACGGGCTCCACCATCCCTCGGCGACGACATGTCCATGCCGCACCAGCATGAAGCTGTGCATCGCGTCGATCTCCGAGTCGGCGCGGTTCACGAACGCGAGAATCGCGGCGGACGAGATTCCCTGGCGCTCGGGGCTGCTGCGCGGCAGCCCCTGGGCTGCGGTCACCGCGCTCAACGCACACGCCGCCACGATCACGGCGACGAGTGCGCGCAGCTGCTTCAGTTGTTGCTTGAGGACTCGTTGCAGCTTCGTTTTCGCGGCGGTCACGTCCTTCAGGCTGGAGAACGCGGCCAAGCGGCGCCCGTCCTTGTAATCGCCCGCGAGAAAGCCGTTCTTGTTCTCGACTTTCCCCGCCTGCCAGAACACCAGGCGGATGGCGTCCTTGCGATAGAGGTTGAAGACCACGAGATAACGCCGGTACTTCTTCGGATCCGTCGGCGGCAGCTCACCGGAATAGAAGAACGTCGGTGCGTTCCACTTGATCTCCTCACCGATCGAGCGGTCGGTCTTCAGGATCGTGCGTCGCAGCGCGGCCACCACGCTTGTGAGCGGGTGTTTGAGGCGCTGCATGTACACGTCCACCTTGTCCGGCTCCGACGGCTTGGTGGTCATGGCGCGGCGAGCAATGCGCTGTGGCCCTTGCGGCCGGTCGTGGTGAACGCGGCAACGCGAATCGTCCCCTTCAGCGGGATCGGGCCGCTGACCACGGCGCTTTTCGCCGTGGGCTCGCTGCCGTCCGTAGTGTAGCGCAGCGTGAAGCCGGGGAGCTCGACGGTGGCGCGCACCGCCCCGCCCTGGGTAGCGAGACCAGGCGTGGGAATGCGATAGGTGATGCCCGCCACCTCACGGTCGAGCCGCGGCAGCTCGCGCTTGCCCACCACGTTCACGAACCGCGACCACGCGTCGGTGAACAGCGCCGCGGCGCGCGCCGCATCGCGTTCCCGCGCCCAGTCCGGATCGGGCGCCCACGCCCGCTCGGCGAGTCCCAGCAGCTTCGGGACCATCATGTACTCGAGCCGATCGGGGCTGCTGAGCGTCTCCGCCCACAAGTCGCCCTGAATTCCGAGCACGTGCGACTTGCCGTAGTCGGTGAGCCGGTCCTTGCCGATGAACACGGTGGAATCGAGGGGATTGCCGCTGCGATCGACGCGGGTATTGCGATAGTAATCGTAGGGGATGAACAGGAACGGCTTGCGCACGTCGACGTAGCCGCCCCAGTCGAGCCCCGTCTCTTCCGGATTTTGATTCCAGGCGAGATCGAAGTAGAGGTTGGTGACGGGACACAGTACGACGTCGTAGCCGCCGTTCGCCAGCCGGTAGGCGAGGTCCTCCCCGCCCCAGCCCGGGACGTTGTTCCAGACGTAGGCACGCCAGCCACGCAGCGCGAAGTCGGGGTTCGGAATGTTCACCGTCTGGCTGTCGCGGCGCGTTCTCCGTACCGCGATCTCTTCCCATCCCGACGGCTCGAGGCCATGGGTCTTGAGGATCTGCTCCACCCGGCCGTAAAAGACGTACCACAGGTCGTCGACACTAGTGAGGCCATTTGCCTGCAGGTATGCCTGCACGGCGGGCGAGCCCTGCCAGACGCCGGCCGGGACCTCGTCGCCTCCCATGTGGATGTGCCGCAGCGGCGCACCGGCGTCCTTGTGCATCGCGGCGAGATCGCCCACGACCGCAGTGATGAACCGGTAAGTCGATTCGAGCGCCGGGTTCATGATGTTGTCGTGGTACTCCTGGGGCGTCGTGTATTTCGACGTATCGGCGGAATCGCTCAACAGATACTGCCGATCGCCCGTCGCCCGCGTGCGCGCCTGCATCGCCTTGACCGCGGCGCGTGCGTGACCCGGCATCTCGATCTCGGGGATCACCTCGATGTGCCGCGCCGCGGCATAGCGGAGGATCTCGATGTAGTCGGCCCGCGAGAAGAAGCCGGTCCCGAACGCGCGCCCGGTGTCCGGGCCGGAGCCGTAGGCGGGCGGCATGAAATGGCTGAAGTCGAGGGTATGGCCGCGCCGCGCGCCGAAGGCGGTCAGCTCGGGAATGCTCGGGATCTCGACCCGCCACGCCTCGTCGTCGGTGAGGTGCATATGGAAGACGTTGAGCTTGTAGCGCGCCAGCAGATCGAGGACGCGCAGCAC
>DATFSB010000481.1:0-8436 GCA_035262825.1 Gemmatimonadales bacterium
CGCTCACCGTCGAGACCCCGAGACTGGTCGAGGCCGCGCAGCGGCTCGGCAAGGTGCTGGCCGCTGTTTGAGCTCGGGGAGCGCCGCATCCGGCCGGCAACGGCCTGGCTCATCGCCCTGGGGGTGCATCTCCTGGGGTTCGGGATCGCCGTCTGGCTGAAAATCGAGTACACGCGCAGCCCCGTGCAGTACATCCAGCTCGCGCCCGAGCCCGAGCTGCCGCCGTTCGCCGGCGTGCGCCCCGGTCGCGGTCTCGATGAGCACGCCGGGACCGGCAGGCAGCGGGCGCATCCCGTCCTTCCCACTGCGCCACCCGAGACACTCGCGACCACGACGGCGCCGACCGTCGTCACGCCGGTCCAGCGGGAGCGGCGCCGGCCGGGGTTCATCCTCGGTCCCTCCGTGGGCGACGGCAAGCTGTGGGTGAGTCCGCGTCCCGCGCTGCCCACCGACGTCGCCGCGGCGATCTACCAGGATCACTCGCCCCGGGATTCGGTCATCGTGCGGCGGCTGCGCGCCATGGTCGATTCCCTGAACGTCATCATCGATGCGGAACAGCGCAGCGGGCGCGCGCCCGCCTGGGTGGCGCGCGGCGGGAACGGGAAGCCGGTGTGGGGGCTCGATTCGAGCGGCATTTACGTCGCCGGGGTGAAGGTACCGACGCCGGTGCTCGCGCTGCTCGGCAGTCTCCTGCCGCCGGGCAACTATGATGAAGCGATGCGCCAGCGAAAACTCGCCGACATGCGGGCCGACATCATGCAGGCCGCGACCCGGGCCGAGAACCTCGAGCAGTTCCGCCGTTACGTGAAGGAGCTGCGGCAGCGGAATCAGGAGGCGCGTGACGGTGAGCGGCGCCAGCGCGGCGACACCACCACCGCTACCGCGCAGCCGTAACGGCCTCCGCGAGGCGTCGTCCCGCAGCGTCCTTACCGACCACAAACAGCAGCTCATTCACCGGCTCGGACACTGTCCCGCCGGTGAGCGCGATGCGAATCGGCTGGAACACTTTGCCCGCCGCGACGCCGAGCGAGTCAGCGACGCCGCGCAGCGCCTGCTCGATCGCCTGCGGCGTCCACTCGATGCCGGCGAGGGCGTCGCGCGCGGCCGTGAGGGCCTGCTGGTAGCCCGCGGGATCCTTCGCGATTTCCTTCACCGCTTTGTCGTCGCGCTGCACGAACTTGCCATCGAGCCGCACGGCCACCTGTTTCGCGACGTCGAGCGTCGTGCGGCTGCGCGTCTTCACCGCGCCGATCGCGCGCAGCACGGCGTCACGCTCGCCGGCGGCGCCCAGCTCGGCGAGCTGCGGGGCGATGAGCGGGAACAGGTCCTGCGGCGTTGCCGCCGAAAGGTATTGACCGTTCATCCACTCGAGCTTCGTCGTGTCGAACACGGCGGCCTTCTTCTGGACACCGGCGAACGAGAACAGCTGCACCATCTCGTCGCGCGTCATGATCTCCCGGTCACCGCCGGGGCTCCAGCCGAGCAGGGTGAGGAAGTTGCGCATCGCGGCGGGGAGGATGCCGAGATGCTGGTAGTCGCCCACGGCGGTGGCGCCGTGTCGCTTGGAGAGTTTCTTCCCATCCATGCCGTTGATCATCGGGACATGGCCGAAGACTGGCGGCTCATGGCCCAGCGCGCGGTACAGCGCGATCTGCTTTGGCGTGTTGGAGATGTGATCGTCGCCGCGCAGCACGTGGGTGATGTTCATGTCGATGTCGTCGACGACCACGGCGAGGTTGTAGATTGGCGTGCGGTCGGTGCGCAGGATGACGAAATCCTTCAGGTCCTCGCCCTGGAACGCGATGCGCTCGTGGACGGCATCGTCCCACGCGATCTCGCCCTGCGGCATGCGGAACCGGATCGCCCCCTCGTCGAGGTAGGCCTTCCCCTCGGCGAGCAGTCGATCGGCGGCCTCCTGGTGGCGGACCATGCGGGCGCCCTGGAAGACGACCTCTTCATCCCAGTCGAGTCCCAGCCAGTCGAGGCCGTCGATGATGACCTTCGTGTGCTCGTCAGTGGAACGCTGCTTGTCGGTGTCTTCGATGCGCAGCAGGAACGTGCCGCCGGTGTGGCGGGCGTAGAGCCAGTTGAAGAGGGCGGTGCGGGCGCCGCCGACGTGGAGGTAGCCGGTGGGGGAAGGGGCGAAACGGACGCGGACGCTTTGGGTCACGGGGTGGCTTTCGGAGGAAACGGCAGAATGTCGAATATTCAATGTCGAATTTCGAAATTCGTCATTCGACATTGGACATTTGTTTTGCTTCACGGAGAGGGGGGGATTCGAACCCCCGATAGGGGTATTAGCCCCTATAACGGTTTAGCAAACCGCCGCCTTCAGCCACTCGGCCACCTCTCCAACTTTCGCGCTCACCGCGTCACGGTGCCTGCCGTCGCGGGTGCGGCGGCGTAGTCTACATCCCCGGCGCTGGGCTCGGCAAGCGCCTGCGGCGATTGCCGTTGCTACCCGCCCGCGATCACCCACGAAGGTGCCCTTCGGCCGGCCGTTGGACATCGCAGCAGGGAAGAGAGAACGTTGAGAGATGCGAGCCCGAAGAATCGCCAGACGGGGTCCACCAATCGATTTACATGGTAAATCACTCCACGGAGCTCGTCGTCATCACCCGTTTTCAGCTGATCGATTGCGTGAACGTCGCCAATCCGTGCCAGGCCAGGCAGATGCGGATCCTGCTCAACTCGGGGCAGCGGGCACTTGTGGCCACGGTCGGGCCGGTCGACATCAGCCGGGAGTACAGCTACCGCTACACCTGGGCCTGGGATACCACCACGGCGGACTCGCGCCTGAGATGACGCCGCCCGAGTCTCAGGGCGTTGCGCAGGCGCCCGGCGACTGACGGCCGGCGCGGGATGAACGCACGAATCGAGCATGTCGCTATCTGGGCCCACGACCTGGAAGCGCTGCGCGCTTTCTACACCGACGTGCTGGGCGGCACGAGCGGTCCGCGCTACGAGAACCCCGCCACCGGCTTCACCTCGTACTTCATCACGTTCGGCGACGGGCCGCGTCTCGAGCTGATGCACCGTCCGGGCATCGAGCCGGCTCGTCCGGAAGCAGGGGGCTCCGCGCACATCGCCCTGGCACTGGGCAGTCGTGCAGCGGTCGATGAGGCGGTGGCCACGCTGCGTGACCAGGGAGTCGCTGTGGCATCGGATCCGCGCATGACCGGAGACGGATACTACGAAGCCGTTATCCTCGACCCTGAGGGCAACCGCGTCGAGCTCACGGTGTGACCGGGAAAGGAGTCCGACTCGTCCGGGTCACCGAAAGGTGAGCGAATCGTGCGGGCCGAGCCAAGGGTCGGTGCCGTTGGATTGCGGACCGAGGGCTATCCACTGCTTGAAACGGTCCAACACGGCTGGGTGATAGGTCACCGGGTCATACACTCCGCCGGGCCAGGTGACCCGATGAAAGCTGAACTGTCCCGACCATCCGTACCACGGGTGCGCTCCGACGGAATCCAATATCCAGGGGACACCGGTGTAGATCACCTGTGACAGTCGCGAATAACTCACCGAATCGACCTGCACCCCGCCGATGCTGCGCGTCGCAACGGCGTCGCGCAGATCGTAGAAGGCGAAGCAGGTGTCCGGCGGTGCGCCGCCGCTCACGCCCCACTGCACGACCACCAGGTTTCCGCTCAGGGCTTCCACGGTGTCGCCGCGAATCTCCACCAACCGCAGGTGCCGCGCCGGCAGCACGACCACAGCCGTGAGCGTGTCATGACCGAGGACGAATCGGTAGCGGCCCTGGGTCGACGCAACCAGCGTGAAGGTCGTTTCGCCCTGCTGGAAAGTCCCGAGACCGTACAGATCGGTGATGGCGGGCGCTGGTACCGGGTTCCCGTAGAGGTCCCGTGCGACGATCCTCGACACCCACACCGAATCACCGGTCAGGTGCACGCGGCGTGTGGCGAAGTAGGTGGCGACGAGCGGGCCAGGGGTTGCAAACGCGGTGGCCGCCACCGTGAGCGGCGCGCCACTGATCGATGTCCGCGTTCGGATAGCCAGGGACTGGGTCCCAGCCTCTGTGCCCATCGTCCAGCCGACAACCGCCTCACCCACCGAGTCGCTGACCAGTGTCCCCGCCGTGACGGTGCCGGACCCCGTTGTCACCGACACGTCGAGTGTGTCGCCGCTGAGCGGTTGCCCTGGTGCGTTGAGGATCCGGAGTCGCAGTGGAATCGGCAACGTCGTCGTCACTACGGCAGTCTGGGAATCCCCTGCCACGAGCAGGATTGCGGCCGGGACGTCGGGAGGAGCCTGTATCGCGCTCGGTTGATGGGCACACGAGCCGGCGGCCAGCAGGGAGAGCAAAACACGCAACGGCGAGCGAATCATGTCAGGTGCATCCGATGACGACCTCGATCAACATACATGAGCGACTCGACCGCCGCTTGCGTGGATCCACCGCCTTGCTACGGTACATGCCATGGACTGCAAGCTGTGTAGGGCTCGCGACTTGCCGCTCTTCTACACCCAGGGCAACGAAGACCAGTTCCGCTTTCATCGCTGCCCGCGCTGCACGCTGGTGGTGTACGACACCAGCACCGGCATCAATCAGGAAAAGTATGTGATGTCGCGCATCGATCCCGATGCGCCCACGCGGCAGAATCGCGGGCACCGCCAGACTTACGCGTTCATCCGGCGGCAGCGTCGCCCTCCGGGTCGCATGCTCGACCTCGGCTGCGGCGACGGCATCGTCCTTCACCTCGCGCGCCGGGACGGCTGGCAGGTACAGGGCGTGGAGCTGTTTCCCGAGCAAGTCGCGCTGGTGCGCGAGACCTTGGGGCTGGACGTGGAAACGTCCGACATCGCGGGATTCCGCGGCGCGCCCGCGAGCTGGGACGTTGTTCTGTTGACGCACGTGCTCGAGCACGTCCCCGATCCGGTCGGCGCACTGCGCAAGATCCGCGACCTGCTCGCACCGGGCGGGATCGGCGTGCTCGAGTTTCCCAACATCGACGCGTTGGACGCGAAGCTGCGGCGTGCGTTGCGCCGCTGGCATCTGCACCGTCACCGCTACCGGCCGGAGTACGTCCCGGGTCACGTGCAGGAGTTCTGCCGCACGTCGTTCGCGTTCGCGGCGGAGCGAGCGGGACTCCGGCTGGTCCACTGGGAGACGTACGCCGTCAATCCACTCAAGTACTTCGTCTACCGCCACCTGTCCTGGGGCAACAAGGCGCGCGTGCTCGTCGAGTCCCGTTGAGGGATCGCCGGAAGCGGACATGATCTGGAATTGACCGGCCCGGATAATGCTATATCCTAGGGAAACCGGAGCCGACCATGCCCGCTCAGCCGTCCACGATCCCTCGCCGTATGCTCGTGCTGCATGCATTGGGCGGCGCTATCGCGCTCGCGTGCGCCGGCGGCGGCACGAACCCCAACCTCATCGACATTTCCGGGCGCTGGCGCTACACCGAGCGCTACACCGACCTCGCGCATCAGGCTTCGTGCCTCGACTCGGGGACCTACGACATCATGCAATCGCAGAACGGCTTCGTGGGCGTGTACGGCCAGCGCGGCTACTGCAGGACGCCCCAGGGAACTGCCGACAACACTGACTCGGGTGCGGTCACCGAGGGCCACGTCGTCGGACGCACGATCCGGTTCAAGGCGCCCAATTGCCAGTATGACGGCCACACACCGGTCGAAACCACCGATCGCCTCGACGGCAACGTTGTCTGCTCCGTGGGCGATCAGACGATCACCTACACTTTCACGGGGACCTGGTCCGCCCAGCGGTGAGCGCTCCCGTCCGGGCGCTCACCGTGTTGGAGCGCCGCGTGACGCAGTGCGCGCGGTGCCCGCGGCTCGTCGCCTACCGCGAGCGCATCGCCCGAGAGAAGCGCCGTGCCTACGCCGCCGAGACGTATTGGGGCCGGCCGGTCCCAGCCTTCGGCGACTCCCGCGCCCGCCTCGTGATCGTCGGCCTGGCCCCGGGCGCACACGGATCGAACCGCACCGGCCGCATGTTCACCGGCGACGCGAGCGGCGACTGGCTCTACGCCGCGCTGTTCCGCTACGGTTTCGCGAGCCAGCCGGTCGCCACGAGTCGCGCGGATGGACTGACGCTCCGGGACTGCTGGATCACCGCCGCCGCGCGCTGTGCGCCCCCCGAGAACAAGCCGACGCCCGAGGAGCTCGCCAACTGCCGGCCCTGGCTCGCCCGCGAGCTCGAGCTGCTCACCCGGCGGCGCGTCGTACTCGTGCTGGGGCGCGTCGGCCACGACGCCTTCCTCAAGGTCTCGGGGTGGCGCGCCCGCTTCGCCCACGGCGCCGTGACCCGGCTCCCCGACGGTACCTGGCTCGTCGCCTCCTACCATCCCAGCCGGCAGAACACCAACACGGGGAAGCTCACGCGAGCGATGTGGCACGCGGTGTTCCGGCGCGTGCGGGCACTCGTCGACCGGGGGTGATGGGCGGCTCGAGACGGGCCAGGTCGCGCAGGTTGCGTCCGAACCGCGCCCCGAGCAGCGCCAGCATTACGAGCGTAGCGGCGGCGAGCACCGCGTCGCCGAACAGGCGGGCAGGAGCCGCGGGCAACAGGGTGACGACCAGAGTCAGGAGCATCAGCGCACCTCGAGCCTCCGTCGGACCGAACCACCCGTAGCCGATGCGAAATTTTCCGAACACCGCCGATTCGAGATAGACGTTGATCGACAGCGCGAGGTAGACGACTACCAGACCGAGCGCGATCCCCAAACTGAAAAACGGCGACAGGCCGAGCCCGATGCCGATGACGGCTGTCGAGTACGCGTCCACGAGATGGTCGAGGTAGTACCCGTAGCGTGGGCGCTCGGCATGCCGCACCCGTGCCAGCGTCCCATCGAGACTGTCGCCCAACCAGTTGATGACCAGCGCCACGGTCGCCGCCCACAGCCACCGTACGTCGGCGGCGCTCAACGCGTACGCCGCACCCGCCGCCGTCGCCCCAAGAACGCCCAGCGCGGTGAAGTGGTCGGAGGTGATCGCGCCGGGCACCCGGCGGGCGATCGCGCGCAACAGCCGTCGTTCGGGGCCGGCGAGCCAGAAGGTCATTTCGCGTTCGGGGTCGCGCATGGGATCATCCTCAGGGTTGGAAGGAGCAGCAGGACGCCCGCCGCGGCGAGCGCCCACGCCGGCAGCCGCACCGCCATCCCGAGCCACGCCAGCAGCAGGTAGCGCGGCAGGCGGCCCGCGGCGACGGCCGCGAGGTAGCGGCCGCGCGGGTAGCGCGCAGCGAAGGCGAGCAGCTTGAACGGAAAAAACGGCAGCGGGGTGATGGCGCTCAGGGCGAGTACCGCAAACGGAGCGCGCCCGAACCAGCGCAGGGCGAACGACGGTGCGGCCGCGGTGGCGGAGGCGCGCCGCGTCAGCCGGTGGACGCTGTTTGAGAAGAGGCGATGGTCGGTCCACGCAGCGGCGACGGTGCCGGCGGTCGCGACGACCGCGGTGGGAACGACGCCGAGGTGGGCCCCGTACCAGATGACGACCGGCTCGTGCGGGACGACCGCGAGCGCGACGTTTGACAGGAACGCGTAGGCGAAGAGGAGCAGGAGCGCGCCCATATGACGGCACACTTTCGCCCCGCGCTCTCAAGCCGATGTCAAGCGATGGTTACGAGCCTAGCAGCGATGCGTCAGCACGCGCCGCGGCGGAGCGCAGCTCCGCCACGGGCGTCATCGGTACCGTGACCCCCGGATCCGAGGGACGCGATTGCACGCCCCCCGGGACCATGACCACGCTGATACCCTCGACGGACGGGGCAGGGGTCTCGAGCGGTTTGGGAATCGACTGCTTGCTGCGTCGCATTTCGCGCAGGTAGCCCGGGAGAATGCGCCACAGCCGTGCCTCGGCTTCGCTCATCGATCTTCCCTGCACCATGCATCCCGGCAGCTCCTCGAACGCTACCAGCCACCAGGCGGTGCCGTCGGGGCGCGTGTCCGGCCAGAACATCCGCACGTGATAGGTCGGCGTCCGCATGCCTACTCCGTGGCCTCCGCTCCGTCGAGCGAACGGATGAGGTGCGCGGCATAATCGACGACGTGACGAGGCAGCGGGCCCCCGATCGGGATCGACATGTGCAGGAAGCGATGCTCGGGGTGGATGTAGAACAGCGCCGTCTCGGGATCCTCCCCGTTGAGCCGGCCGCCGCGCACGAAGCCCCACGCTTCGAGCAGCGTGGCGACCTCGATGCCTCCAGTGGTGCGCTCCGGGCGCGACAGCTCGAGGAGCATGGCCTGCGCCGTGGCCGCCCGCTGCTTGCCGCTCACAGCTCGCGCCCCACCACGCGCAGCGGCACCACGACGTGCGTCTCTCCCGCGTCGACCAGAAACTGGTAGCGCCCCGGACCGTGGAACGTCGTGTTGGTCAGCTGGAAGATGAGGTTGGTGCCGGGCATGTCCCCGGGCGAGATGCTGCCGATCTGGGTGCGCGTGCGTT
>DATFSB010000482.1:0-13175 GCA_035262825.1 Gemmatimonadales bacterium
TCTCCACGCTCAGCATCGACAAGGCCGGCACTGGCTACACGTTCACCGCGAGCTCCGGCGCGCTCACCAGCGCGACCAGCAACGGCTTCGACGTAGTGATCGGGACCGCCACCCACCTGGTCTTCTCCGTCCAACCGTCGAACACGATCACCGGCGGTACGATGACGCCAGGTGTGGAGGTCACGTCGCAGGATGCGGGCAACAACACCGTGCTGTCGTTCACCGGCGACGTGACGATGGCCATCGGCACCAACCCGTCGGGTGGTACACTCGGGGGGACGACGACCGTCGCTGCGGTGGCGGGTGTGGCGACGTTCTCGACGCTGAACCTGGACAAGAGCGGCACCGGCTACACCCTCGCGGCCTCTGCGACAGGGATGACGGGCGCTACCAGCACGCCGTTCAACGTGGCGGCGGGAGCAGCGAAGACACTGGTCTTCACCGTGCAGCCGACGAGCGGCGCGGCGGGCGTGGCGATCACGCCGGCCGTCGCAGTCACCGCGTACGACTCGCTCAACAACGTCGCCACGGGCTTCACCGGAAATATCGCGATCGCCATCGGCACGAACCCGTCCTCCGGGATCCTCTCGGGGACGACGAGCGTCGCCGCGGTCGCCGGCGTCGCCATGTTCTCGAATCTCAAGATCGACAAGATGGGCAGTGGCTACACGTTGATCGCCAGCTCCAGTGGGCTGACGAGCGGCCAGAGCGCGCCTTTCGACATCCTGGTGGGAATGGCCACGAAGCTGGCGTTCACGCTCCAGCCCGGGAACACCGTTGCTGGAGTGACGATCACGCCGGCGATTCAGGTCACGGCACAGGACGCGGCGGGCAACACGGTACCGAGCTTCGTGGGAACCGTCACCCTGGCGATCAAGTCGGGGACGGGGACGGGCGGCGCCACGCTGCGCGGCACCGCGACGGTGGGCGCGGTCAACGGCGTCGCGACGTTCTCGACGCTGAGCATCAACAAGTCGGGATCCGGCTACGTGCTGAACGCGAGCTCCACCGGGCTGACCGGTGCGTCCAGTAATACGTTCAACATCACGCCCGCGCCGGCGATTGCCCTCGCCTTCACGGTCCAGCCAGCGGTCACGCAGAAGTCGGGCTCGAGCCTGACACCCACGATCAAGGTCGCGGCGGTCGACTCGCTGCTCAACACCGTCACCTCGTTCACCTCGAACATTACGATCGCGATCGGCACCAACGCCGGCATGCCCATTCCGGGCACGCTGACGGGCACGCTGGCCGTAAAGGCTTCCGCGGGTGTCTCGTCCTTCAACAACCTGAAGATCGACAAGGTGGGGACGGGTTACACGCTCACCGCATCGGCGACGAATCTGCTGGCGGCGACGAGCACGGCGTTCAACATCGGCCCGGGAAACGCGACGCATCTCGGGTTCACGACGCAACCGCAATCGACGGCGTCGCTCGCGACGATAGCGCCGGTCGCCGTGACGGCATTCGATGCCGCGGGGAACATCGCTACCGGGTTCACGAGCAATATCACGATGGCGATCGGAACGAATCCGATTGCTCCCAATCTGCCGACGCTGTCAGGAACGCTGGTGGTGAAGGCAGTGGCCGGAGTATCGAATTTCTCGACGTTGAAGATCGACTCCGTCGCCAACGGCTACACCCTCAGGGCGTCAGCATCGGGAGTGACCGCGGCCACCAGCGCCTCGTTCGACATCACGAACGGCTCGACGCTGAACTTCACCGTGCAGCCCACGGCGGTGATCCAGGGCGCGGTGATCACTCCGGCGGTGCAGGTGACCGCCAAGGACAACATCGGGAACGTGCTCACGGGGTTCACGGGCAACGTGACGGTCGCCATCGCAAACGGTTCGGGCACGGCCGGGGCGACGCTCGGGGGCACGAAGACGGTCGCCGCCGTAGCCGGTGTCGCCACGTTCCCGGACCTCACGATCGACCAGGCCGGAACCGGCTACAAGCTCGTCGCCTCCGCCACGGGCTTTACGGCAGCATCGAGCAACGCGTTCACCGTGAGCTTGACCGTCGGAGCGGCGACCCAACTGGGCTACATCGTGCAACCGAGCGGCGTGCCCGCTGGATCCACGATCATTCCGGGCGTAGTGGTGGCGGCGCAGGACGCCGCCGGCAATACGGTGAAGACCGGGGTGACGGGGACGATTACGCTCGCACTGGCCTCGAATCCAACCGGTGCGACGCTGAGCGGCACCACGACCGTCAACATCGTTCAGGGACTGGGCAACTTCCCGAACCTGAGCATCAACAAGTCGGGGACGTATACGCTGCAGGCGACGACGTCGCTCGGCTTGACGCCCGCCACCAGCACATCATTCACGATCACGGCGGCTGCGACGCAGCACCTGGCGTTCACACAGCCGCCGGTCACGACCACGGCGGGTCAGATCATTCCGGTGAAGGCGACAGTGCAGGACGCCTCGAACGCCACGGTCACGAGCTTCAACGGCCCGGTGACGATCGCCATCGCGGCAGGCACCGGCATTATCGGCGCGGGGCTGGACGGAACGCTGACGGTCAACGCCGTCAACGGTGTGGCGACATTTTCCGACCTGAGCATCACCAAAGCGGGAACCGGGTACAAGCTGACCGTCAGCGCCACGGGGATTGCCGGGGCAACGAGTGCTTCGTTCACGATCAATACCGACGTGGCGACCACACTGCACTTCGCGACCCAGCCGGCCAGCACGACCGCGAACACGGTCATCACACCGGCGGTTGAAGTCGATGTTCGCGATCAGTTCAATAACGTGGTCAAGACGTTCACCGGTAACGTCACGGTCGCCATCGCCGCCGGAACCGGCACCGCGGGCGCGGTGCTCTCCGGCACGAAGACGGTCGCGCTGGTGGCCGGAGTGGCAACGTTCACCGATTTGAGCATCAACCTCACCGGCAGCGGCAACTTCGCTTACCGTCTGTCGGCATCGATCACGGGACTCTCGTCGGCGACGAGCAGCGCGTTCAGTATCAACTGACGCGCAGGAGTGTAGAGGGAATGACACAGGCTGTCGTGGGAGCTCGGGCGACAGCCTGTGTCGTTGGTGCAACTGCTTGACGGATTGGGGGGGCCTCTGCCAACCTTGTGGAGGTCCTCCGCAGGGGAGAGTGGTCGATGGTACAGCAGCAATGGGCCAGGTTGCACAGCGACGTAAACGTCAAGCTGCGTCGCGGTGCGTGGTATCGTATCATCAAACTCGGCCCGCTCGAGGCCGTGCTCGACGTCAATCGCCAGCCGCACTCCGTCGCCCGCGGCCTGCTCCAGATCGTCCAGGCCGCGCCCAGTCGCTGGACGGTCGTCCCGGCGCCCCGTAATGCGATGCGCTTTCCAGCAGGCTGGGGCGATCGTTATGCCGTCTGCCCCGCATGCCGCGGGCGCTCGCCGCTCGAAGGGAAACCCCACAACCTGCGCTGCACCCGCTGCAACGGTCTGTTCGACATCGCCTGGAACGAGCCTTACCTCAAGAGCGCGTAGCTGCAGGCTGGTAGAACAAGCGGTAGGCCGTGAGCGCCCGCTGCACCCCCTTGTCCACCTCCCCGGCGACGTACTGCGCCAGCGCCCCCGTTTTGCCGGTGATCGCCGCTGCGCCGGTGGGTGACTGGGTGGGCTGCAACCCGGCGTAGCTCATGAGGAGCCCGGCGCTGGTGGCGTCCTGCACCCACGGCTTCATCTCGACGGTGGCCTTGGTCACCAGGACCTGGCGCACCGCGCCCTCCGCGGTGAACCCCACTGCGACCTCGATCGGCCCGTGCGGTGTGTCGACGCGGACGAATTCGAGCGCGCCCACCGCTGTGCTCCCCGCGCGGCCGAGGTAGAAGGTCAGCACGTCGTTCTCGGGGCTCCAATCCACGACCTCATGCAACCGGTGCGCGTCGCGATCGCTGAGATGCAAGTCGCGCTGGAAGTAAGCGCTGGCCCCGGGGAGCAGCGCCTGCACCGCGGCCGGACGTTTGATCAAGACGACGACGGGCGTGATGTGCAGCAGCAGCGCGGCTGCCGCCACGCGCAGGATGCCGTTCATGGAGCGCCTCCGGTCCTGGAAAACCACATCCGGCGCACCGCCAACACGCTCACGACGGTGTAGCCCAGACCCATGACATACCCTCCGGCGATTGTCGCGATGGCGAAATGCGGATTGACGAATTTGGTGAGCCACATCCCGGCGAAGTCGAGCCACGGAGCGGCGAAGAGCAGCGTGACGAGCCCCACGCCGACCGCTCGCGATAACGGCAACCCCAGAACGATCACCGACAGGGCCGCAGCGAACAGGCCGTACATCGGGACGTGCACGTGCGTGTCCTGAATCAACAGGTCGGTATCGACGGTATGGACTTCGGGCCGGGCGAAGTCTTCCATCTGCATCGGGTGCTCGACCGTGACGGTCGTCTCGGGAGGCATCGGCATCGTCATGCCCGGTCCCGCGTACGTCGCGGCGACACGCGCGGGCGTGAACCCCGCGTACAGCGCGACCATGAGCGAGCCGAACAAGTATGCCAGGCCGAAGGTCGCCAGCAGGCAGGTGATCAGCCATTTCACCTGCGGAATGGCGCGCCCCAGATCATAGAGCATCGGTATCCTCCACCTAGAAGACGTAGAACAGCTCGAGCACGCCCCTGGTGTCGCTGCGTCCCGGGCCTGACTCCCCGGGGAAGAACGGGCGCGACGACCGGTCCACGCGCAGCGCCGCACGCACGGCGATCTGCGGCAAGTGAAACGAGGTGTGCTCGACGTTACTGAAGACGCCTTCGCGGGCCGAGCTGAAGTGCCACATCGGGCCCACGGTCAGGGACCGCAGGACCTGCGATGCGCCGGTGAGCGCGCCGCCGCGATCCTCCAGCTGGTCGACGCGAGCCGTGACCCCGACTCGCGGCGAGAGGCGCACGAACGCGGTGGCGCTCGCCCCGCGCCAGGTCGGCGCGGGAGCCGCTTGCTCGCGGCCGAGGTTGACTTCGGCGCCGACGATGAGACGACCGCGCTCGAGCGTCACGTCGGCCGAGAGCAACGACCGCTGGAAGGCGTCGGTCGAATCCCGCTCCGGACCGTAGACCCCCGTCACGCCAAGTGAGAGTCCGGCGGCGGGCAGCAGCTCGGCACGCAGCAGTCCCGTCTTGCCCCGGTTGTTGTCCACGTCCCGGTCCCAGCCGTTCGCCGCCATCCCCCACACGGAGAGTGTGGGAGATGCCGTGTATTGCACCGCGACACCGGTCAGTTTCCCGGGGCGTGCGAACGAAAAGTTGAACGAGTTGGTGGGCAGGAAATTGAGCGGCTCATCATCGCGCTCGAAGCCAATCGGCGCGTCGAACTTCCCGAAGGCCACGGTCCAGCGATTCGCGGCCTGTGGCGTCCAGCTGAAGACAAGGTTGTCGATTTCAATCGCGGTCTCGCCGTTGTCGAGCGCCGCGGTCAGCTGACCGAACAGGTAGGCGTCGCCGACCGGCTTGAAAAGGCTGAGGGCGATCTTGCCCGCCGTAAAACTATTGCTGCGATCCAGTCGATCGTAGTCCAGTCGGCCGACGGCGAACCCCGTCACCGTTACCGGCTGCGGCTCTTCGAACGAAACCGGTGTTTCCTGTGCCGCCGCGCCGGCGCCGATCGCGCACAGCAGGGCGAGTGGAAGCGCTCTGCGCATCCTTGACCTCCGAACGTGTGGTGAGACCGTCTGAGCAGCGGTGCTGCGAGCTCAGGTCCGTGCGTTCGGGGGTGGCGGTGTGGGAGGGAAGGAGGGCGAGTCGGGGAGCGCGAGTGACTGGATCTGCGGATCGACAGCGATGATGAGGAGACCGGTGGTCGGTCTCGTGGATTCGGGATTCGCGGCGGGGAGCGTCGGTACGACCACCAGCGTGGCGCCCGACATGTTGGGACACCAGCAGGGCGCTGTGCTGCCGGCGTCATGCTCCATCGGCGACGGCATCGAGTCGTGATGCGGGCAGGCGGCGACGCTTTGCAGCGTGCCGGCCAGCGGTCCACCCACCAGCCAGCAGGGCAGTGCCAGTGTAACCAGGCGTCGGAAGGAGCGAACGTGGAGCCGCATCTCGAGCGTAGTCTATTTGCCGTGGTGGGTTCGACGCAACAGGAGACCTTGTCAGGGTGCCGAGAGTGCTGCACCCCAGCCACACGCTCGAAACTGGTGCATCGCAACTGCTGCTGTTTCCGAAGCGCTGTCGCGTACCTGTCGGGCATGGAACCTGCCGAAGAGTGAACCACCCTCCATGGTTGCGCGGCGCGCCCTTCGGTACGGTTTCGTGCTGTTGCTGCCGTCCCTGTTGTGGACGTGCGGCAAGGCCGGTCAGTCTACCGGTCCGCCCCCCGTGGCCTCTCAGCTGGCATTCAAAGTCGGTGCCGGGAGCACGACTGCCGGGGGGATCATCACGCCAGCGGTCGTGATCGAGGCACGCGACCCCAACGGCAATCTCGTGTCAAGCTTTGCCGATCCGGTCACCATCTCGCTGGCCCGCAATCCCGGCAACGGGACGTTGAGCGGAACGACGACGGTCAACGCGGTGGGCGGCGTCGCGAGATTTACGAATCTCAGCATCGACAAATCGGGATTGGGTTACCGGCTGCAGGCGACATCGGGCGCCCTCAGCTCCGGCTCGGGCTCCAAGTTCGACATCGTGGCGGGTCCGCCGACGCATCTGGCCTTCGCGGTGGAGCCGGGCACTGACGCCGCCGGCACGCCGATCGCGCCGGCGCTGCAGGTGAGCGCGCAAGACTCGCTCGGCAACGTGGCGACCACCTTTACCGGTCTCGTCACGCTCGCCATCACAGCCGGAACGGGAACGAGCGGCGCGGTACTGTCGGGTCCGGCGACGCTCGCCGCGTCGGCCGGGATCGCGACCTTCGCCGGCATCAGCATCGACAAAGTCGGTTTCGCCTACACCTTCACCGCCACGACCTCGTCACTGCCGAGCGTCACGTCCGCGCCGTTCGATGTCATTGCCGGACCCGCCGCGAAAGTCACGTTCACGCAGCAACCCAGCACCACCACCGCCGGCCTGACGATCGCTCCCGCGATCGAGGTCACGGTGCGCGACGCTGTCGGCAATGTCGCCACGGGGTTCAACGGCACCATCACCGTCTCGATCACGAGCGGCACGGGCGCCTTCGGCGCCACGCTGTCGGGGACCAAGACCGAGCTGGCGGTCGCCGGTATCGTCACGCTCGCCGATCTCAGCATCAACAAGAGCGCGGCGGGATACACGCTCTCCGCGGACGCGACGGGTCTCGTGAGCGGGGTGAGCGCGCCGTTCGACATTCTCACGGGCGCGGTCTCGCAGCTGTCGTTCTCCGTGCAGCCGGTCACCGCGACCGCCGGAGCCGCCTTCGCGCCGGCGGTCCAGGTCTCGGCGCGAGACGCGGTCGGCAATACCGTCACCGCGTTCACCGATACCGTCACGATCGCGCTGGGGGCGAACCCGACGGGCGGCGTCCTGGGCGGAACGATGAAGGTCGCGGCGTCGGCCGGCGTCGCGACGTTCGCTGATCTGAGCCTCACCAAGGCGGGCAACGGCTACCGGCTGCAGGCGGGCGCGGCGAGCTGGATCGCGACGAGCAACGCGTTCAGCGTCGTCGCGGGAGTCGCCTCACAATTCAGCTTCGCGATCCAGCCGACGACGACCGGAGCCGGCTCGGCGATCACCCCGGCGGTGCAGGTCGCGGCGCTCGACGCCTACGGCAACGTGGCGACCAGCTATTCGGGCATGGTCACCGTCGGCCTGGGCGCAAACCCCGGCTCCGGCATATTGAGCGGCAGCACGGATATCCCGGCGATTGGCGGCGTCGCGACGTTCGCGACCTTGAGCGTCGACAAACTGGGGGCCGGGTACACGCTCACGGCGACCAGCGGCGGCCTCAGCGACGCGACGAGCGCACCGTTCGACATCGTACCGGGCGCCGCCACACAACTGACGTTCACCGTTCCACCCTCGACGACCGTTGCTGGAGGCACGATCACTCCCGCGGTGCAGGTGACGGCCCTCGACGCCTTCGGGAATACGGCGACCGGGTTCAACGGGACGATCACCGTCGCGATCGGGACGAATCCCGGCGGCGGGGGATTGTCGGGCACGAAGGCGATCGCGGCCGTTGCCGGCGTGGCGACATTCCCCGACCTCAGCATCGCCCGCAACGCCACCGGCTACACGCTGACGGCGAAGGCAACCGGCCTGACGACCGCCACCAGTCCGCTGTTCGACATCCTGCTGGGCCCGGTGTCGCAACTCGTCTTCGTCGTCCAGCCGGCCAGCACGCCGGCAGGGTCGACCATCACGCCGGCGGTGCAGGTTGCGGCGCAGGATGCCGCCGGGAATCTCGAGACTGCGTTCACCGACAATGTCACTCTGACGATCGGCGTGAATCCGGGCGGCGGCACGCTCTCCGGGACCACGACGGTTGCGGCCGTGGGCGGGGTCGCGACCTTCAATACGCTGAGCATCGACAAGATCGGCACGGGGTATCGGCTGGCGGCAACGTCGGGCAGCCTCAACAACAGCAGTAATGCGTTCAGCATCGTCTCCGGTGCGGCGACCCACCTGGTGTTCTCCGTGCAGCCGGTGTCGACGGGCGCGGGCGCGATCATCACGCCGGCGGTCGTGGTCACGGCCCAGGACGCCCTCGACAATACGGCGACCGGGTTCTCCGGCATCGTCACCGTGGCGATCGGGAACAACCCGGGGAGCGGAAACCTGGCCGGGACGACGTCGGTGTCGGCGGCAGCGGGGGTCGCCACCTTCAATTCGTTGAGCATCGACAAGATGGGAAGCGGATACACGCTGACCGCCGCGGCGTCCGCGCTCACCGGCGCCACCAGTGTTGCGTTCGACGTCACTGCGGGCGGGGCGACCCAGCTGGTGTTCACGGTGCAGCCGGGGACGACGACGGCCGGCGCCCAGATCACCCCCGCGGTGCAGGTCACCGCGAAGGATGTTCTCGGCAACGTCGCGACCGGGTTCACGGGCAGCGTGACCGTGGCGATCGGGACGAATCCGGCGGGGGGAACGCTGGCAGGCACGAAGTCCGTGACCGCGGTCGCGGGCGTGGCGACCTTCAGCGACCTCAGCATCAATCGCAACGGCACTGGCTACACCCTCACCGCCAAGGCGACTGGCCTGCCGATGGTCACCAGTGGCTCGTTCGACATCCTGCTCGGGCCGATGTCCCAGCTCATATTCACCGTCCAGCCCACGACGACGAGCGCCGGGACGGCGATCGCCCCGGCGATTCAGGTGACGGCCCAGGACGCCGCGGGCAATACCGTCACGAGCTTCACCGGGAACGTGACGATGTCGATCACGGTGAATCCGGGCGGCGGGACGCTGTCCGGGACCGCGACACGCGCCGCAGTTGCCGGCATCGCGACGTTCAATGACTTGAGCATCAACAAGGTCGGGACCGGGTATCGGTTGCTGGCGACGTCGGGCAGCGTCAGCAATTCGAGCGGTGCATTCAGCATCACTGGTGGCCCGGCAGCGAGCCTCGTGTTCACCGTGCCGCCCAGTACCACCGCGGCGGGCGCCTTGATCTCGCCGGCCGTCAAGGTGACCGCGCTCGATGCGCTGGGTAACACCGCGACCGGCTTCACCGGGATGGTGACCGTGGTGATCGGCACCAATCCGAGCGGCGGTACGCTGTCGGGGGTGACCTCCCTCGCGGCGATCTCCGGCGTCGCCACCTTCTCCAACCTGAGTATCAACAAGGTCGGGAGCGGCTACACACTGAAGGCCTCGAGCTCCGGTCTCCCGACGATCACCAGCGCCTCCTTCGACATCGTCGTGGCGCCTGCCACGAAGCTGATCTTCTCCGTGCAACCGTCGAACACGACCGCAGGTGCAACGATAACGCCGGCGATCAAGGTGACGGCGCAAGACGCCCAGGGGAATACCGTCACGACCTTTACCGGCAACATCACGGTGGCCATCGGAGCGAATCCGAGTGGCGGCTCGCTCTCGGGCACGAAGACCGTACCGGCGGTCTTCGGGGTGGCGACGTTCTCCGACTTGAGCATCAACCGCAACGGCAACGGCTACACGCTCACCGCGTCGTCGTCAGGGCTCGCGGGCGCTACGAGCAACACATTCAATATTCTCCTCGGGCCGCTGTCACAGCTGGCGTTCACGGTACAGCCCACGACCACCACCGCGACCACCGCGTTCTCGCCCGCGGTGCAGGTGACGGCGCGCGATTCCGTCGGCAATACGATCACCAGCTTCACGAGCAACGTGGTGATGTCGATTTCCGTGAATGCCGGCGGAGGCGCCCTCGCAGGTACCACGACCGTCGCGGCCGTGGCCGGCGTGGCGACGTTCAACAACCTGAGCATCAACAAGGTCGGCACGGGTTATCGGCTGGCGGCGACGTCGGGGGCCCTGAACGTCGTCAGCAACGCGTTTAGCATCCTGGCGGGGCCGGCGACGAAGCTCTCGTTCAGCGTGCAGCCGAGCACTACTGGCGCCGGGGCGGTGATTACGCCTGCCGTGCAGGTCACGGCGCTCGACGCCGGCGGCAACACGGCGACGGGGTTCATCTCGAACGTCACGATGGCGATCGGAACGAATCCAGCCGGCGGCACGCTCTCCGGGACGCTGACGGTGGGGTCTGCCGCTGGAGTCGCCACCTTCACGAACCTCAGCATCAACAAGCTGGGGACCGGCTACACGCTGAAGGCCACCGCCACCGGCCTGACCGCGGCGACGAGCACGCCGTTCGACATCGTGGTCGGAGCCGCGACCCAGCTGGCGTTCACCGTGCAGCCTGCGACGACGACCGCCGGCGCGACGATTACGCCCGCCGTCAAAGTGACCGCACGCGATGCGCAAGGGAACACGGTGACGAGCTTCACCGGGAACGTGACGGTCGCCATCGGCGCCAACCCCGGAGGCGGGAGCCTGTCGGGGACCAAGACGGTCGTGGCAGCTGGCGGCGTGGCCACCTTCTCGGATCTGAGCATTAACCGCAACGGGACGGGTTACACACTGACGGCGAGCTCCAGCGGGCTCGCGGGCGCGACGAGCAATACGTTCAATATCAACACCGGTCCGGTCGTCGAGCTCTTCTTCAGTCAGCAGCCGGTGACGACGACGGCGACGACGGCGCTGTCCCCCGCGGTGCAGGTGACCGCCCGGGATTCGGTCGGCAACACCGTGACGAGCTTCACCAGCAACGTGGTGATGACGATCTCCTCGAACCCGGGCGGCGGCACGCTGACGGGGACGACGACGGTGGCCGCGGCCGCGGGGGTGGCGACGTTCGGCAACCTGCACATCGACAAGGTGGGCACCGGGTATCGGCTGGCCGCCACAGCCGGAGCCGTCAGCAACGTCAGCAATGCCTTCAGCATCCTGGCGGGAGCGGCCACCCACCTGGCGTTCACCGTGCAGCCCGCCAACACGACGGCGGGCGCCACGATCACTCCGGCGGTCGAGGTCACCGCGCTGGACGCGGGGAACAACGTCGCGACGGGCTTCGTCTCCAACGTGACGATCGCCATCAAGACGAACCCGGGCGCGGGAACGTTGTCCGGGACGCTCACCGTCGCGGCTGCCTCGGGGGTGGCCACCTTCACGGATCTGAGCATCAACAACATCGGTACCGGGTACACGCTGACGGCCACGTCCGGCGGCCTGACGAGCGCTACCAGCAGCACATTCAACATCATGTAGAGCGGTAGCGTCGCCGATCGCGCCGGTCGAGCGGGCGGCTGGCGCGACCGGGTCCGACCTAGGTAAACTCCACCGTTTCCGGCGCTTATCTCACTCGAACCGGACCGGTATCCCGCCCACGATGTCGACCGCCACCGAACACTCCGCTCCCCGCGGCCTCGAGGGAGTCGTCGCCAACGAATCGGCCATCTGCTACGTGTTCGGCGAAGAAGGCCGCCTCATCTACCGCGGCTACGACATCAACGATCTCGCCGATCATTCGACCTTCGAAGAGACGGCGTATCTCTTGTTGTACGGAGACCTTCCCGCCAAGGCCCAGCTGAAGGAGTTCACCGCCGGTCTCAAGGCGGCGCAAAAGCTCGACAAGGTGGTGCAGCGCATCATCAAGGACGCGCCGGCAACGGCGAATCCGATGGACGTGCTGCGCACCGCCGTCAGCGCGGCGGTGTTCGTCGATCCCGATCGTGCCGACAATTCGCTCGAGGGGGAGCGTCGCAAGGCGATCCGCCTGATCGGTCAGCTGCCGACGATGGTGGCGACGTTCCACCGGCTGCGGAACGGGTTGAAGCCGCTGGCGCCGCGCCGCGGGCTCTCGGCCGCGGCCAACTTCCTCTATATGATCTCCGGGGAGACGCCGAACGACGAGGCGGAGCACGCGTTCGATGTCGCCCTGATCCTGCATGCCGACCACGAGCTGAACGCCTCGACCTTCGCGGCGCGGGTGATCGCGGCCACGCTGGCAGACGTGCATGGGGCGGTGACCGGCGCGATCGCGGCTCTGGCGGGGCCGCTGCATGGCGGTGCGAACACCGAAGTGATGAAGATGCTGCTCGAGATCCAGACACCCGAGCGCGCCGAAGCGTGGGTGCACCAGGCGCTGGCGGCGAAGCGCAAGATTTCGGGCTTCGGGCACCGCGTGTATCGCACCGAGGATCCCCGCGCCGCGCACCTGCGCCGCATGTCGGAGGTGCTGGGCCAGCAGGCGGGCCAGCCGCATTGGTTCGCGATGCAGCGCGTGATCGAAGACCTGATGCGCAAAGAGAAGGGGCTCTACGCCAACGTCGATTTCTATTCGGCGTCGATGTACTACGTGATGGGCATCCCGCTCGACCTGTACACGCCGATCTTCGCCGTGAGCCGCGTCAGCGGGTGGTGCGCCCACGTGCTGGAGCAGCACGCTGACAACCGTTTGATCAGGCCGCGGGCCGAATACGTCGGCCACATGGACCGCCGCTGGGTACCGCCGCGAAAGCGAGGCGCTTGACCGATGGCTGGGGCGATCACCTATCAGGATGGGCGTTGGGTCGTGCCGGAGGAGCCGGTCATCCCGTTCATCGAGGGAGATGGGACCGGTCCCGACATCTGGCGCGCCGCGCGGCGCGTGTTCGATGCCGCGGTGGAGCACACGTTCAAAGGGAAGCGCAAGGTCGCCTGGCGCGAAGTCCTCGCGGGCGAGAAGGCCTTCAAGGAGACGGGGAACTGGCTGCCCGACGCGACGCTGGACGTGATCC
>DATFSB010000483.1:0-6420 GCA_035262825.1 Gemmatimonadales bacterium
GGATTGGGACCGCGTCAACGTCAACGGCGGCGCCATCGCGCTGGGACACCCGATCGGCGCTTCGGGCGCGCGCGTGTTGACGACGCTGCTCTATGCGATGCGAGATCGAACAGCACGCACCGGTCTCGCCACTCTCTGTCTCGGCGGCGGCAATGCCGTCGCCCTCAGCGTGGAGGCGATGTAATGGAACAGGTGCTGGCGCTTCGGAATACGACGCTGCCGCTGCGGCGGACCATTGCCGTCGTCCTCGGCACCGCGCTCGTCGCGCTCGCGGCGCAGGTCGCCGTGCCGCTGCCGGGGACTCCCGTCCCGCTGACGCTGCAGCCGCTCGCCGTGCTGATCGTCGGCGGGCTGCTCGGCAGCTGGCTCGGCGGCGCGAGTCTGCTGCTCTATCTGGCGCTCGGTGCCGCGGGCCTGCCGGTGTTCACCCCGGTCGGCTTGCCCGGGATCGCCCGGCTGCTCGGCCCCACCGGCGGATATCTCCTCGCCTATCCGCTGGCCGCGTCTGCGGTCGGCCGCGTGGCGGGGGACGGCCGCGCGATCGGCCGCCTGGCGCTCGCCGCCTTCGCGGGGCTGGTGCTGATCCATCTTGGCGGTCTGGCGCAGTTGCTGGTGCTCACCGGGTCGCTCACACGCGCGGCCCAGCTCGCCACGCTGCCATTCCTGTTGGGTGACTTCATCAAGCTGGTGCTGGCAGTGCTCATCCTGCGTCCCACGATCCGACCGGTCCGCGCGCGCCTCTGAGGCGCGCGAGTCGTTTATGGACCAGCTGAAATCGCTGGGCATCGCGCTGCTCTGGCTGGCGTTGTTCGCCGCCGTCGGACTCGGGGTCACCGTCGGACTCGGTGCGGCGGTGCCACGGCTCGGTGGACCGCTGTGGTGGCTGGCGCGCGACGGCACGTTCCGCCTGCTCGGGTTCGCGGTCGCCACCGTCATCGTTGGCAAGCTGCTCGATCGCCACAGCTGGAGTCGACTCGGGTGGCGGAAGCCGCGCACCTTCCCGTGGCGTTTCCTGTACGGGGTCGCACTCGGGGGGGTCATGGCGGGCGTCGCGGTGCTGCTCGCGGTCGTGGCGAACAAGGCCACGGTGCAGCTCTCCACCGGCGGCAACTTCTGGGTCGTGGCGTTGCCGATCGGCGTGGGATTGCTCACCGCCGCGCTCGGCGAAGAGCTGATGTTCCGCGGCTATCCGTTGCGGCGTCTCGCCGACGCGACGGGTCCCGGCACGGCGATCTTCTTCCTCGCCGTCGCGTTCAGCGCGGCGCATCTCGCGAATCCCGACGTCGACCTGCTCAGCACCGTCAACATCGCGCTCGCCGCCGTGTGGCTCGGCGTCGCGTTCTTCTCCAACGGCGGGATGCCGCTCGCCTGGGGCCTGCACTTCGGCTGGAACGCCGGACTCAGCCTCGTGTTCGACGCGCCGGTGAGCGGCATCGTCTTCAACATGCCCGGCGCGTACACTCCCGGCGCGCACATGTGGCTCGACGGCGGGCGCTTCGGGCCGGAGGGGGGCCTGATCGGCACCCTGGTCTTCCTGCTGGGCAGCGCGGTGGTGCTGGGCCGCGGCATTCGGCGCCCCGCCGACTGGCTGGCGCAGGCGGCGACATGAGCCGCGTCACGGTGGTGGGCGCCGGCACGATGGGCAACGGCATCGCCCATGTGTTCGCGCAGCATGGCTGGGACACCCTGCTCGTCGACGTGTCGGGGGATCAGCTCGACAAGGCCCGGGAGACGATCGGGTCGAACCTCGGGCGGCAGGTGAAGAAGGGCGCGCTCACGGCGGAACAGAAAGACGCGACGCTCGAGCGGCTGACGACGTCCACCGTGCTCGATGGAGCGGGGCAGGCGGAGCTGGTGGTCGAGGCGGTCTCGGAGCATCCCGAGACCAAGTTCCGCATCTTTCGCGACCTCGACCGCTCCGCCCCGTCCGGCGCGATCCTTGCCACCAATACGTCGTCGATTCCCATCACCACCATCGGCGCCCAGACGGGACGGCCGGGACAGGTGATCGGGATGCATTTCATGAATCCGGTGCCGCTGATGCCGCTGGTCGAGGTCATCCGCGGCGTGGAAACGACGGACGCAACGGCGGCGCGCACGATCGAGATCGCGCAGGGTCTCGGCAAGACGCCGGTCGAGGTGAACGACTCGCCGGGCTTCGTCTCCAACCGGGTCCTCATGCCGATGATCAACGAGGCGATCTTCTGCGTGATGGAAGGGGTCGCCACGCCGGAGTCGATCGACACCGTGATGAAGCTGGGGATGAATCATCCGCTGGGACCGCTCGCGCTCGCCGACCTGATCGGGCTCGACGTCTGTCTCGCCATCCTCCAGGTGCTGCACCGCGACCTGGGCGACGACAAGTACCGTCCCTGCCCGCTGCTCGCGCGGATGGTGGCGGCCGGACGGCTGGGAAAGAAGAGCGGGCGAGGGTTCTATGACTACCGTCGCTGACGCACCGGCCGGCGGCCTGACCGACACGCAGCGCCAGGTGATGGAGCTGGCGCGCGAATTCGCGCGCGAGCACATCGAGCCGCACGCCGCGGAGTGGGATCGCACCAAGGAATTCCCGCGCCGCGTCATCGACGAGCTCGGCAAGCTGGGCTTTCTCGGCATGACGGTGCCCGAGCGCTACGACGGGATGGGGTTCGACTCGATCACCTATCTCCTCGCGCTCGAGGAGATCGCCGCCGCCGACGCCGGCATCGCGGTGTCGATCGGAATCCAGAACGCCATCCCGGCGACGATGCTGCTGCGGCACGGCAGCGAAGCGCAGCGGGAGCGCTGGCTCAAGCCGCTGGCGCGCGGCGAGCTGCTCGTCGGATTCGCGCTCTCCGAGCCCGACGCCGGCTCCGACCCCGCCGGGATGCACGCCCAGGCTGTGCGCGACGGCGACGGGTGGGTATTGAACGGCGCCAAGGCGTGGGCGACGAACGGCGGGACGGCGAACCTGATGATGGTCATGGTGCGCACCGATACGCCGGGAGCGCGCCGCGGCGCGAAGGGGATTTCAACGTTCATCGTCCCCACCGACACGCCGGGGTACCGTCCCGGCAAGCCGGAAGACAAGATGGGGCTGCGCGCCTCCAATACGGCGGCGGTGGCGCTCGAGGACCTGCGGCTTCCCGCGGACGCGCTGCTGGGCGAAGCAGGGATGGGGTTCGTCTACTCGATGGAAGGGCTCGAGGCCGGGCGCCTCGGCATTGCGGCGCAGGCGGTCGGGATTGCGCGCCGCGCGCTGGAGTTGAGCGTGGCCTACTGCGCGGAGCGGCGCCAGTTCGACCGGCCGCTGCGCGACTTCCAGGGCGTGCAGTTCAAGTTGGCGGACATGGCGACGCGGGTCGCCGCGGCCCGGGCGCTGGCCCACGCCGCCGCCGCGTGCAAGGATCGAGGGGAGCCGGTGCGGGAGCAGGCGAGCATGGCGAAGCTGTTCGCCTCCGAGACGGCGATGTGGGTGACGACCCAGGCGGTACAGCTGTTCGGCGGATACGGCTACATGCGGGATTTTCCCGTGGAGAAACTCTTTCGGGACGCGAAGGTCACCGAGATCTATGAAGGCACCAGCGAAATCCAGCGGATCGTCATCGCGCGTGGCCTCTACCGCGCCTAGCCGCGCCGCGGCGCCGGGCGAATCGAAGGGCGGCGATCTGTTCGCGCTGCTCGCCGAGCACACGCACGAGCAGGTGAGCTTCTATTACGACGAGGCCTGCGGATATCGCGGCATCATCGCGATTCACGACACCCGACTCGGTCCCGCGCTCGGCGGCACGCGGTTCTGGAATTACCACGACGACCGCGAAGCACTGGTCGACGCGCTGCGGCTGGCGCGCGGCATGACCTACAAAGCCGCGGTCGCGGGATTGAATCTCGGCGGCGGCAAGAGCGTCATCCTCGGAGACAACCGCATCACTCGGCGCGAAGCGATCTTCCGCGCGCACGGCCGCCACGTCGAGTCGCTGGGCGGCCGCTACATCACCGCCGAGGACGTCGGCACGTCCACGGCGGACATGGAGTTCATTCGCGCCGAGACGGAGCACGTCACGGGGCTGCTCGGAAAGTCGGGCGATCCGTCGCCGGTGACGGCGTATGGCGTGTATCGCGGCATCAAGGCGTGCGCCAGGGTGCGCTACGGCTCGGACGATCTCTCGGGCAAAGTGGTGGCGGTGCAGGGGTGCGGGCACGTCGGCTACTCGCTGATCAAGCTGCTGCACGAGGACGGGGCGCGGCTCATCGTCACCGACATCGACGCGCAGCGCGTCAAGTCGGTCGTGGAAGACTTCGGCGCGAGCGCCGTGGCGACCGACGCGATTTACGCGCAGCAAGCCAATATCTTCGCCCCCTGCGCCCTCGGCGCCATCATCAACGACGACACCCTGCCGCAGCTCAAGGTCGACATCGTCGCCGGCGCCGCCAACAATCAGCTCGCCGAAGACCGCCACGGCCAGGAGCTCGAGTCGCAGGGCATCCTCTATGCCCCCGACTACGTGATCAACGGCGGCGGGCTGATCAACGTGAACGCCGAGCTGCACGGCTGGACGCTGGAACGCGCCCGCAACAAGGCGGGCGAGATCTACGACTCGATCCTGCGCGTGTTCGATATCGCGCGCGAGGAGCGTATCCCGAGCTACCTGGCGGCCGACCGCCTGGCGGAAGAGCGCATCACGATGGTCGCGAAAGTGCGGCAGAACTTTGTCTGAGCGCGTGCTGGTGGGAGCCGATCACGCGGGCTTTCAGCTCAAGGCGAAGCTGATCGACGAGCTCAAGCGCCTCGGCTACGATCCGGTGGATGTCGGCGCGCCGGACCTCGACCCGCAGGACGACTATCCCGACTTCGCGCGGCCGGTGGCCGAAGCGGTGAGCCGGGGCGACGTGCGCCGCGGCGTGCTGACGTGCGGCACTGGGCTGGGCATGTCGTTCGTGGCGAACCGCTATCCGCACGTGCGCGCGGCCGTGGTGTGGAGTCCGGAGGTCGCCGAGCTGTCGCGCAAGCACAACGACGCCAACATTCTCGTCCTGCCGTCGCGGTTCATGAGCGACGCCGAGAGTCTCGACACCCTGCGCCGCTGGCTCGACACGCCGTTCGAGGGCGGCCGGCACGAGCGTCGCGTGGAGAAGATCGACCAGTGAACGACCGTCTCGGGTCCCTGTCCAAGGCCGATCCCGCCATCGCCGACCTGATCCGCCGCGAGGTGGCGCGCCAGGAGCACGGCCTCGAGCTGATCGCCAGCGAAAACTTCGTGTCCGTCGCGGTGCTCGAAGCGATGGGGACCGCGCTCACCAACAAGTACGCCGAAGGCCTGCCCCGCAAACGGTACTATGGCGGCTGCGAGATCGTGGACGAGGTCGAGCAGCTCGCCATCGACCGCGCCAAGGCCCTGTTCGGCGCCGAGCACGCCAACGTGCAGCCGCATTCGGGAGCGCAGGCGAACATGGCGGCCTACCTCGCCGTCGCGAAGCCGGGCGAGACGCTGCTCGGTCTCGCGCTGCCGCACGGCGGGCACCTCACGCACGGGGCGAGCGTCAATTTCTCGGGGCAGCTGTTTCGCGCAGTGCAGTACGGCGTGCGCGAGGACACCGGGCGCATCGACTACGACGAGGTGCGGGCCATCGCCACGGCAGAGCGGCCGCGGCTGCTCATCGCCGGCGGCAGCGCCTATGCGCGCGTCATCGATTTCCCCGCGATGCGCGCGATCGCCGACGAGGTCGGCGCCACGTTCGTGGTGGACATGGCGCATTTCGCCGGACTGGTCGCCGCCGGGCTGCACCCCTCACCCGTCCCGCACGCGCACATCGTCACCACGACCACGCACAAGACGCTGCGCGGCCCGCGCGGCGGCCTGATCCTGTGTCGCGCCGAACTCGCGAAGGCGGTCGACAAACAGGTGTTCCCGGGCACGCAGGGCGGGCCGCTCGAGCACGTGATCGCCGCCAAGGCGGTGGCGCTGGGCGAGGCGAGCCAGCCGGAGTTCAAGGAGTACGCGGGCGCCGTGATCCGGAACGCGCAGGCGCTCGCCGCCGCCCTGGTGGAGCGCGGCTACGCGATCGTCTCCGGCGGCACCGACACCCACCTCATGCTCGTCGACCTGCGGCCCAAGCAGCTCACCGGAAAGGAAGCGGAGCAGCTGCTCGACCGTGCCGGGATCACCGTCAACAAGAACACGATCCCGGGCGATCCGCAGTCGCCGTTCGTCACCAGCGGCATCCGCCTCGGCACGCCGGCGCTGACGACGCGCGGGTTCAGCGAGGTCGAAATGTCGCGCGTCGCGCAGTTGATCGACGACGTGCTCACGAAGAAGGACGATGAGACCCTGTCGCGCGTGAAGCAGGACGTGCGCGAGCTGACGGATGCCTTCCCGTTGTACGCCACCCGCCGGCCGGCGGTGAGGACGTCCCGGTAGTCGATCACGCCTTGCCGACGGC
>DATFSB010000484.1:0-2024 GCA_035262825.1 Gemmatimonadales bacterium
CCCGAGCGGCCCAAGGCGATCGTCGTCTGCAACCTCTCGACCAGTCTCGTGGTGGAGGACGCCGCCCGCGACTGCGGCGCCGAGCTGGTGCGTGCGGCGGTCGGTGAGGCCCATGTCGCACGCACGATGATCGAGCTGGGAGCGCCGATCGGCGGAGAAGGGAACGGCGGCGTGATGTATACGGCGCTGCACGTGGGGCGGGACGCTCCCGTGGGCGCCGCGCTGCTGCTCACCTTGCTGGCGCGCGACGGGCGGAAGGTCAGCGAGCTGGTGGCCGCCGCGCCGCGCTATGCGATCGTCAAAGACAAGGCGCCGCGCGCGCGCGCCGCCGCACTCGCCCCGGCGTATGCGGCGCTGCGCGAGCGGTTCCCCGACGCCCAGGTCGACGAGCGCGACGGGCTGCGGCTCGGCTGGCGCGACCGCTGGCTGCATGTCCGGCCCTCCAACACCGAGCCCATCGTGCGGCTGATCGCCGAGGCGCCGACGGCGCCGGAGGCGCAACGGCTGGTAGACGAGGGACGCACGCTCGTCGCCGGCCCCTGAGGTCCGAATGAAAATCGTCCTGCAGCGCGTCAGCCGCGCGGAAGTCCGCGTGGAGGGACGCGTCACCGGCAGGATCGACACGGGGTTCCTGCTGCTTGCCGGGTTCGCGCCCACTGACACTCCCGAGACGCTGGGCTGGATGGCCGACAAGGTGCTGTCGCTGCGGCTGTTCCCCGACGAAGCGGGCAAGATGAACCGCTCGCTGCAGGAGGCCGGCGGAGCGGTACTCGTCGTCTCGCAGTTCACGCTGTACGGCGACGTCGAGAAGGGACGCCGCCCCAGCTTCATCGCCGCGGCGCCGCCCGACGTCGCGATCCCGCTCTATCAGCAGTTCGTCGCGCTGCTCGAGGAGCGTGGCCAGCCGCTCGGGATTCGCGTGGCGACGGGCGAGTTCGGCGCGATGATGGACGTGGAGCTCGTCAACGACGGGCCGGTGACGTTGATCCTGGAACGCTAGGAGGCGATTCCCATGGTGTGGAAGATCGTGCGCTGGACAAGCGGGGTGCTGCTGCTGCTCATCGTCGGTTTGTTCGTCACCGTGCAGCTGCGCTGGCGTCGTACATTCGATGCCCCGCTTCCGGACATTCATGCCAGCACCGACTCCGCGGTCATCGCCACCGGTCGCTACCTGGCGTTTGGCCCCGCGCATTGCGCCTATTGCCACACCACGGTCGAGACCGGGCCCGCGCTTGACCGGGGCGAGCAGCCGCCCCTGTCGGGAGGCTTCGTGTTCAACATCCCGCCGGGCACGTTCCGCACGCCGAATCTCACGCCGGACCAGGAGACGGGGATCGGGGGCATGAGCGACGGACAGGTCGCCCGCATGCTGCGCTACGGCGTGCGGCGCGATGGTCGAGCCGCCATCCCGTTCATGAACTACCACCTGTTGAGTGATGCCGACATTCGAGCCCTGATCTCGTTCCTGCGCTCGCAGCCGGCGGTGTCGCACCGCGTGCCGCAGCACGATGTCAACCTGATGGGCAAAGCGGTGATGGCATTCGTGATCAAGCCCATCGGCCCAAGCTCCACGCCGCCCGCAGAGAGCCCGCCGGCGGGGACGTCGGTGGAGCGCGGCGCGTACCTCGTGACGGCGGTGGCGGAATGCGCCGATTGCCACACGGAGCGGAGCATGGTCGATGGCCACTTCACCGGCGCGCGGCTCGCCGGCGGCAGTCCTTTCGAGGCGGATGGGAATCCGGACCTGCTGGTCGTGCCGCCTAACCTCACGCCCGAGCCCAAGACCGGCCGCATCGCGTCGTGGACCGAGGAGCAGTTCGTGGCGCGGTTCCGGAAAGGCCGCCTGATTCCAGGGTCGCCGATGCCCTGGAACGCCTTCGCGCGCATGACCGACGACGACCTGCGGGCGATCTACCGTTACCTCCGCACCGTCACGCCGGTGGAGCACGACCCCGGTCCGTCGCTGCGACCCAGGAAGTGACGGCGCCCATCGTGCTGGCGAGCTCCTCGCCGCGCCGCCGCCA
>DATFSB010000485.1:0-21320 GCA_035262825.1 Gemmatimonadales bacterium
AGCGACGGCTCGTCGATGCGCCACATCGCGCCGTCGGCCGAGAGCACGACGTCGGCCGCGAGCAGATCCTTGTGCTGGGCGACGAACGCCTCGAGGTGGCGGCTGCCGATCTCTTCTTCGCCCTCGAGCAGGAACTTCACATTTATCGGCAGGCGCCCGTGTACGGCGAAAAACGCCTCGGCGACCTTGATCGGGATGAGCAGCGGTCCCTTGTCGTCGGACGCGCCGCGCGCGTAGAGGCGGCCTTCGCGCAGCGTCGGCGTGAACGGCGGGCTCAGCCACTGATCGAGCGGATCCTCGGGCTGCACGTCGTAGTGTCCGTAGACGAGCACAGTCGGCGCGCCTGCCAGCCCGAGCCACTCGGCGTACACGACGCTCGCCCCGGCTGTCGGCATCGTCCGGACAGTGAAGGGGCCGACCGCCGTGAGCTTCGCCGCCACCCACGCCGCCGCGGCGCGCATATCGGCCGTGTGCGCGGGATCCGTGCTGATGCTCGGGATGGCAGTGAACTCCTTCAGCTCGGCGAGAATCCTGTCGTGTCCGGACTCGAGGTGAGCGAGCACGGGCTCGAGGTTCATCACTTGCCGCCGTCGATCGACAGTACCTGGCCGGTGATCCACCCGGCGTCGTCCGATGCGAAAAACAGCACGCCGGCTGCGATATCCTCCGGCGTGCCCAGCCGCTTCAACGCGATGCTCTCGACGAGCGCCTGCTGCTTTGCGGCCCCGTAGGATTCCCACTGCTTCTCGGTCGTCGGATTAGAGCGCACGAATCCGGGCGCCACGTTGTTGACCGTGATGCCCCAGGGTCCCAGCTCGTGAGCCAGCTGCCGGGTGAGACCGATCTGCGCCGCCTTGGCCGAGGCGTAGGCCTGGATGCCGGTGAGGCTGACGCCGAGGCCGGCGCCGCTCGAGATGTTGACAATGCGTCCGAATCGTGCGGCCTTCATGCCCGGGGCCACGGCCTGTGAGAGATAGAAGGCGCCGGTCACGTTGACGTCGTAGATCGCCTGCCAGTCGGCGGGGCTGATCTCCTCGAGCGGCCGGCCCACCTGGCCGAGCACACCACCGGCGTTGTTCACCAGGATGTCCACCAGGCCTTTGGCCTTGGACGCCTCCGCCACGAAGGAATCGACCGCCCGTTTGTCCCGCACGTCGACACGTCGCACGGTGCCCTTACAGAGGCGCCCAGTCTCGGCCAGCTCGTCCTCGATCACGTCGCACGCCCATACGTTCGCACCGCGCGACGCGAACGCGAGGCTGATTGCTCGACCGAATCCGTGCGCCGCGCCGGTGACGACGGCGGTGCGGCCCGTGAAGTCTGCGTTCACACGAGGACCCGGGCGAGCGCATCCAGCGCTTCCTCCGACTGGGGCCGTTCACCGCGCTCGATCTCGTGGATCAGCGTCACCAGCGCCGATGTCAGCGGCGCCGGCACGCCGGCTTCTTTGCCCAGCGACACCACGATCCCGAGCTGGGCGTCGACTTCAGTTGGCCGCTTGCGGACCGCGAGGTCGCGCCAGATGCCGCTGTGGGTCTTCGCCGACTTGCGATTATGGGCGACGAGCTGATCGAGCGATTGCTCCGCGGCACCGGCCGGCGCGTCCGGCAGGTACGCTCGAGGGTCGAAGCCGTCGAACGCTTCGGGGTGCACGCCGCGCGAGCGCGCGATGGCGAGGATCTCGCGGGCCAGCGCGATGTAGAGGCCGCGGTATTCGGGCCGCGCGAGGCAATCGGCGATCGAATCGTTGGTCAGGGCGGTGGCGAACAGCATCGCGCCGTAGGCTTCCTTGCCCCAGAGGTAGCCCCAGATGTTCGGCGTGGTGTCGGCGCGCTCGTCGAAGTCACGCCACGCGTCGCGGATCGCCACCACTCGGGGGCTGACGCGGTGCGACGGTTCGCCGAACGCCTCGCCGATCATCACCGTGCCGCGGCCGCCGTAGAGGATCGAGCCGGGCTCCAGGTAGTCGGCGCCGAAATTCACGAACGCACCCACGGTCCGCTGCTCGCCCGCGACCTGGGCGATGATCAGTTCATTGAGTCCGTTCTGCGCCGAGACCACGCACCCGGTGGGAGTCAGGTGGGGGACGAGCGTGCGGGCGGCGGCCTCGGTGTGGTGTGCCTTGGTCGCGAGGACGATGGTGTCCCAAGTGCCGGCCAGGCGGTCGGGCGGTCGGGCGATCAAGCGGACGGTGAACTCGGCGATCGGGCCAGTGATGCGGAGACCGTTCCCGTTGATCGCATCCACGTGCTCGGCGACGATGTCGACCAGCGTCACGTCGTGACCGGCGCGCGCGAGGTAGGCGCCGAGGGTACCGCCGATTGCTCCCGCACCCCAGACGAGACAGCGCATGCGGGGTTATGCGCCCCAGGTTCCGTCGAGCAGTGCGCGCGTTTCTTCGACCGCGACCTGCCACAGGGCGAGGACGTCGGCGTCGGGGCGCTGGTAGCGGCCGCCGAAGTTTCCGTCGCCGAGATGCTTCCGGAGCTCGACCGGATCCATCATGCGGATCTGCTCTACGGGAGTCATGGGCCGGCCGCCGGCGGGGAACGTCACGCCGGGCACGCGGGTCCAGGGGAAGTTCTCCATCCACGACCCATGCGACGAATCGGGATCCAACGCCAGCACCTTCGCCCACGTCTTGGGCGCGTTCCACCAATTGTGGAAGAGCACCTTGCAGCCCTTGTGGTCGGCGGCCCATTCCGTGGCGAGCTGCTGCACGGCGCCGTTACCGCCATGACCATTGCAGATCATGATGCGCTTGAAGCCGCTGTGCGCCATGCTGTCGAGTATGTCTCGTACCAACGCGAGGTGGGTCTCCACGCGCAGCGAGACCGATCCCGGGAACTCGCGGAAGTACGGCGTGACCCCGTAAGCGACGACGGGGAACACCGGGATGCCCAGCGGCTCGGCCGCTTCCACGGCGACCTTCTCCGGCAGGATGCAGTCGACGGTCAGGCGCAGATAGCTGTGCTGCTCGGTACTGCCGAGCGGCAGGACCGCGCGGTCATCGCGTCGCAGGTAGGCCTCGACCTGCATCCAGTTCATGTCGCTGATCTGCACCGTGCCGTTCCGTCCGGTCAGAGCCGAGCGAGAACATACCGCTAGGCCACAGACTCCTCCACCGCAACGATTCGGTGCTGTAACATCCAGCCACCCAGCGGCATCTTGCAGTCAATGGATTCCCTGAGGCCGCTTGCAGCTACGCGAGCAATCATGAGGCCAGGCGCCGAGCAGGTCGCCGAGCTGATTCGCCAGACCGCAGCGGGGGATCCCGAGGGGATCGCGGGACTCTATCGCTTGTACTCGGGTCACCTGTTGCGGCTCGGCTGGCGCCTGACCGGTTCACGACACGACGCCGAGGACATCGTCCACGACCTGTTCCTCGGGCTGCCGGAAGCCATTCGCAGCTTCGAACACCGCGGCACTTTCGCCGGCTGGCTGAACCGCGTCGCCACCAGAACGACGTTGATGCGCATGCGTAGCGCCCGAAGACGGCGGGAAGCCGCGCTCGATGAGCGCCAGCCCGCGGCGCCGGAGGGCTTGAGTGCCGAAGACCAGTCGGATCTCGACCGTCACATCGCGGCATTGCCCGCCACGCTGCGCGCGGTGTTGGTCCTGCGCCAGATCGAGGGATACTCCCATGAGGAAGTCGGCGCTCTACTGGGCATCAGCCCCGGCGCCTCACGAGTCCGCTTCAACCGCGCGGTGCAGCGGCTGCGCCAACAAATGATGGAGAAGCCATGAGAGTCTTCGCCCTGCACCCCGATGCCGAGACGTTGTCCCAATACGCGGCTCGAGCTTTGAAAGAGGGTGCGCGGATTGCCACTGGCCGGCACCTGGAGCGGTGCGCGCAGTGCCGGGAGACTGTGAAGGTACTGCGACAGCTGACTGAGCTTGGAACTGAATCGGTCGATTCGCAGTCTCAGGGAGACACCCTGGCCAAGGTCCTCGATGCGCGTGCTGCGGGCGCTCGAGCACTCCTGCCCACGGCTGAGCCCGTTGCTGTGCGCTCCCGCCGTCTGCCGGTTGCCGCGGCCGCAGGCTTCGTGGCGATCATCGCCCTCGTCTATCTCTTCTCGATCCGCAATGTCTCGGCCGGTGCTCGCACCGGAGTCTTGAGATTTGACCCCGTTGCGCCCAAGCCCGGTGACATGGTGCAGGCGATCTACGAACCCAACGCGCCGCTATCGCGATTTGACACCCTCGTTCTCCGCGCGCGGTTTCGCAAACCCGTCGATGAGGCCTACAACGAAGGCGCGGTAGTGCGCCGCGTCGGTGTGATGCGCCGCTCAGGTGATCAATTCACCCTGCATTTCCGACTGCCGGATTCGGTCGTCTTCGCGGTGTTCGCGGTTGAAAGCCCGAGTGCCGACGTCCTCGATGACAATGACCAGCAGCTCTGGGGGCTCCTGACGGCCGACAGCGCAGGGAAGTCGTTGTTCGATGCACTGGTCCAGAAAGAACGGGACATGATGGGGCGGAACTGGGAGGAGGGACTGCGCACCACGCGGACGCTCGCCGCTCTTTACCCGGACGATCCCGAGGCCGGAGGGTTGGTTGCGGTCTACGAGCGCTGGGTGCTCGGTGATCACATCGCTGATAGTCTGTTACCAAGCCACCGCCGGCGATTCGCGGCATTGCAGGCGTCGTTGGGTGAAAAGCCGCAGCTCCCGGCGCGGATCATCGCCGGCATGGCGCACTTCGCGATCCAGCTCGACGACAGCATTGCCAAACACTTCTGGATCTCCCGCCTTCAGACTTCGTTCCCTGATGATCCCGAGGTGCTGTTTCGCGAGGAGAACAGACTTGCGGAGCAGTACATCAAGACAAAAAAGGACGAACGCGGATTCTACCACGTAATTGAAACGCGGCCTGCTTACTTTGAGGAACTGGAGCCACTCTGGCAAAGAGATGAGCCGACGCACGATCGTTCTTTGCGGATGCTGGCGCAGAACGCGTTCGTTCACGCCATGCAGGCCAGCGACACCGTCCACCTGAGAATCTGGGCTGGCAGGTATCACCGTCTGAGTCGTGACATGGCAGGATCTTCGGCGTACTTGGGGAAAGAATTGCTCCAGTATCCAACTCTCCATGATACGGCTATGAGTTGGTTGCGAGACGGCGTCCGACGCTTGGCGGAGCCGCCCGATTCCCTCCGCGCATTGACGGCCACTGCCGCGGAAGAACGGGAAGGGAATCGCGCTCGCGCCCAACCGATCCTCGCTACGTTGGGGAACGCATTGATCGAGGACGGCCACGCGGCAGCTGGGTTGGACACGCTACGGCTCGCTGCATCCTATGGGTGGAATCCCCAAGTGCTGCGCAGCGTCGCTCAGGCGCTGATCGCGCGCGGCGATACCAACGCCGCCCTGCAGAGTTACGCCCGGGTCGTCGCAGACCCGGGAACGCCGGCGGCTCTCAAGGACTCGATCCGGATCATGGTGTCGCATCACGACGCAGCGACTTGGGCAATGCTCGTCCGGAATGCCTCGCAGGAGATGCGGCAGAGTGTGTTGCAACGGGCTTCTCCCAGGGCTCTCAGTGGGCCACTGCGCCTGATGACCAGGTCTGGTGACACTCGCCACCTGGCCGATGTCGCGAATGGCAAGGTGACCGTAGTGATGTTCTGGTCGCCGTACTGCGGCTTCTCCCTGGAGCCGCTGCACGATCTCGATCTTCTCAGCGAGCGCCTGGCATCGCAGGGTGCGCAGGTAGTGACGATCCTGGAGGACCAGCCGTTTTCGAAGGACCTGGAGCAGACGCTGCGCGTATGGAACGCTGGGGACCTGCCCGTACTCTACGATTTCCGGGGAGACGCACGTCGTGCGTTCACCTCCTTCGGCACGCCGGACTATTACGTCCTCGACTCGTCGGGGCGCGTGATGTTCGCGCATAGCAGTCTCGAGGAGCTATCGCGCCAGGTTGCGGCATTGCTCCCTTCGGACAGTCCAACACCCTGACTTCGTCGCTCGAGCGGCCGAGGAATCGGCGAAACTCCTTCTTTCCAGCCGACTCGCATCGTGGAGCGGTGTTCGAGGTAAATAACCAAATCACTGCAGGCAACATCATTTACTTACACTGGCGGTTTGCAGCTGGCAGCCACTTCGCAACTTCGCCGTCTGGCAATTTATCTGAGCACTTGGGTTTCTGGCGCTTTGCATAGACCCTGGCTGGAGTGACCCGACCGCCTTGCGGTTGGGTATATCATGACGGAATGAGGAACTCCCAGCGCACGAATTGATTGGAGCCGGCCATGGGCCGCAGTGACGTACGGACCTACGTTCGCGGCATCAGTGTCGCGACGACCCTCGGCATCGCGTGTCAAAACACCGTCGCGCCGATCGACGTCGTGGGTACGTACGCTCTGTCGTCGACGACAGGGACGATCGGCCGACTCGAGACACCGGTCTCGGGTTCTCTCGTGTTGCATCTCGATGGCTCGGCACTTCGCCGCGTCGGCTACTATCGGGATACGACCAATGTCGTGACCGACGTCATCGAGCTCGGGACATACCATGTGACCGACTCGACCATCTACCTGGCTTTGCGGTCGGATAGCGGGCAATCTGCCTTCGTCTGGCGGGTCACGGCGACGTTCGCGAGTGACGGCTCCATTCGACTGAGCTACCCGCGCCCTGCTGATGGTACGATTGTAGAGATCTACCAGCGGCCACCCTGCCCAGTTTGCGCTCAGGCTACACAGTAGCGGCCTAGCCTGATTGCTTCGCAGGAAGGAACGCCAACATCAGCACGGCGTTCAACATCGCCGCAGAGGTGGAACGCGGCGGGTGCAGGGCGGCTTGCACGACGGGAATGCTCGTCACGACGAACAGCGGCAGGCCCAACACCACCAGGATGATTTTCAGGGCGCGTTCTCGAGACGCTGCGGTCATGATGCACCCGAAGGAGATGTGTTGCTCGGCTTGGCAGGTCCCTTGAGGCTCCTCCGCTCCCCGCGAACGACATCGGCCGCCAGGTGCCGCGTGACGAGGAGAATCGAGATCAGCGACGCGATGGGTAACAGGACGTTGTGTTTCATGGCCCTCCACCAGGGTCGTTCACGACGGTTGTGATTCTTGCGACGGTGGAGGCGACGCACACCCACCTTCCAGCGCGGCGCACCCACACGTCCATCCAGCGGAACCTGCCGCTCGTGTCCTTTCCTTTGTAGCTGCTCTGCTCCTCACTGACCCCGGAGATGAGCGCCACATTGTCATAGACGTGAACCGCAAAGTCGAAGCTTCGCAGCGATGTCGCGTGGTATCCGCCGACCAGCTCCGCGAGATCCTGGGATCGGGTGAGCACCGATCCGTCGCTCGTGATTTCGGTCCATTCCGCCGCCATGAACGCGCCGGCCGCGGCGCTGTCGTTCTCGAGGATGGCGTCGTTCCACTGCTGCTCGAGGGCAATCAGGTGTGGCGCGATGGTGTCCGGAATACCCTGCGCCAGGAGCGATGCCGGAGCGGCGGCGATGGCGGCACAGGCAACGGCGATGGTGAGTGTTCGCATGGTCTCCTGACGGGAAGTGGTACGGAACCCGCCGCTCGTGTCTTTGGCGATCTGCTCCTCCTCGAGGGCGGATCCACTCCGCTCGTCGCGCTCTTCCTTGCCGGCATCCTGAACGCCTGGATACTGTATCGCGTGCTGCGAGCCCGGCGCCCTGCATCGCAGCTTCTGCTGCCGCCGGCGAGCTGAGAAAAAGGGCGCCTCGATCGCGGAAAAATGAACCATGATGCCTGACTAACGCTTGCGAAGCGGATGCTGCAGTTGCAGCATCCATCCCATGCATCGCTTCATCACTCTGTTGGTCGTGCTCGCGTCTCCGGCCGCAGCCCAGGACTCCGCGAAGGCGCAGCCCGATCCCATTGCCTCGCTCGTCGCCCGGCTCGATCTCGAGCATTACAAGGGGACGCTCAAAGCTCTCACCCAGTTCGGCGACCGCCGCCAGGGCACGGCGCGTAACCGCGCCGCGGTCGACTGGATCGAGCAGCAGCTCAAGAGCTATGGCTGCAGCGACGTCTCCCGGCTCACCTACGAATACAGTCCCTCCTCTCCCGAAGGGAGAGGGGGACAGGGGGTGAGGACCGACGCGCGAGGGCGTCAGGGGGTGAGGATAGATACGCTGCGGGCCGTTGGTGGGGGCCGCTACCGCGGGACTCGTGCCCGCACCGGCGTCAACACCGACTCGCTGCGCCAGCCCGACGCACAGCTGCGCGCGCTCGACGCCGAAGCGAGCACGCCGGGGCAACGCCAGGAGGTGTACTGCACCAAGATCGGCGCCACGCATCCGGGCGAGATGTACATCGTCGGTGCACACATGGACGGGATCGGCTGGGGCGAGGCCGCGAACGACGACGGCTCCGGCACCGTACTCGTCCTCGAGCTGGCCCGCATCCTCTCGGCGCCGGGCGTCGTCACCGACCGCTCGATCCGCTTCGCCCTCTGGAATAATGAAGAGACGGGGCTGAACGGCTCGCGCGCCTACGTCGAGCAGCGGCAGGCGCTGCAGGGCAAAGAGGATCCACCCGGCTCGGGCCGCTATCCGGAGCCGACGTGGCTCGGCATGATCCAGCACGACATGATGCTGTTCGACCACGGCATGCCGCGCGCCGATGGCACACTCAGTCCCGACCAGCGTCCCGAAGCCGATGTCAACATCGAGTTTCAGTCGAGCGCGAAGTTCGCCGAAGCGGCCCAGCGGCTGGCGTGGATGTTTCAGGTGGCGAACGAGAAGTACGCCACCGACTATCCGGCCAGCGTCGGAGCGCACATGACGAACACCGACTCCGCGCCGTTCCAGGATCTCGTCGCGGCGATCAGCCTGCGGGAGAACGAGCGCGGCACGCAGATCGGCGCGGGGTGGGACCCCAACTGGCACCAGCCGACCGACCGCTACGCCACGTACAACGACAAAGACTTTCGGCTCGGCTTGAACGCGGCGCAGACGACACTGGCGGCCGTGGCCGGGCTTGTCGGGGTAACGTTCAAGTAGAAGAGACTTCCTCGCTACGGTTTCCCGGTCACGCGCGTCACCGTGAACACGTGGTGCCGTTGGTTGTCGGTGTCGTTGACGTCCGCCTTCCAGCCATCGCCATGATACGTGCCGGAGACCAGGACCGTGCACCGCTGCAATACTCTCTCGGTGCACCCATTCCCGGTCTTGAACGAGACGCGATCGCCCTGGATGTGTCCCACGATCAGGTCCGACTGGCCGTCAGGCCCGGTGTCAGTGCCCCACAGCGAATCGCCCTTGACCGCGAACTCCCAGGTGGTGCACCCCGTGCGCCCCTCGGCCGTGAGGCATGCCATCCATTTGCCCGCGATCGTGGGTTTCTGGGCCAATGCGACGAACAGGATGGGGACTGCGGTCATGCGAATCATGGAGGATCCCTCAGAGAGGAGTGAGTCAGTGACGGCACCCGGAAGCGGCTGAACGGGCGCGCGCGCGCCACCCACATCAGTACCCCGGTGAGCGACGACACGCCGAGCAGGAGGGAGCACGCGCAGATGAAGAATCGGCCGGCATCGCTCCAGGCGTTGCCGTCGTGGATCGCGAGATTCCACGAGTAGATGCGGAACCCGCGGCTTGTGCTCATCGATCGATCGACGGCCGCGACAATGCCGCAGTAGCGGTCAATCATGACGAAAGTGGAAAGATCACCCAACCCGCCGTCGGGCCGTTTGGTCACGCGATAGGGCGCGCGTTTCCCCGCGGGAAATGTGATAGTGGTGGTGGCAAGGTCCGGCACGGCTCGGTCGGCGGCGCGGAGCACATCGTCGAGCGTCGGGGACGCCGCTCCGCCTGTTGTGCATCGCACGGTGCCGTCCGCGCCGAGTGCGTCGGACAGAGGTGTCGGGACGAACGGCGCCGGCGCCGAGTGCGTGATGGCGAACAACAATTCCGGTACGGCGATGAAGAGCCCGCTCGTCGCCAGCATCAGGAGCGCCGCGAGCCCCCAGATGCCCACGGCACTGTGCAGATCCCAGCTGATTATGCGCCATCCCGCGCCGCGGCGGAACCGGAAGCGCTTTCTCTTCCACCAGAGGATACAGCCGCTCACGAGCGACGACAGTGCAGCCACGGTCGCGCCGTCCACCAGTGCGCGCCCCGCGTGTATCCCGCCGATCTGGAGACCACCGAGCTGTGTGTGCAGGCGATACGCGTTGTTGAGCAGCCGATCCATCGCCGTTGGCCCGGTACGTACGCCGATCACGACACTGGTGTACGGATCGACGAACACCACCCGGTTGTCGCTATGGAATACCCACGACTCCGTGGGTCCACCGATGTCGATCGCTGTCACGGGAGCAGGGCCGAGCCGTGTCCGGGCGGAATCGAGCAGGCGCTGCGCGTCGACGTGCGTCGCTCGCCGCTCCACGCGATGCAACGAGGGATGGGTCCACGCGTCCACGCGCGGAGCGAGCGCCAGGATGCTGCCCGTGGTCCCAAGGACGACGAGCACGGCCGCGGAGGACAACCCGATCCAGCGATGCACCACCACCAGAACGCGGCGCACGTGCAAAGGCTGTGTTCGGGAAGCCAGGGCTGTCAAGCCTGAGCCGCCGTTATTCGCCGAACCGTACGCGCCGCGTCTCTTGCTCCTGTCCGGTGGGCCGAGCCAGCGACGCATACAACTCCGGCCGCCGCGCTCGCAGCCAGCGCCGGCCGGACGACGTCGGCAGGAGCGACGCGTCGAGATCCGCCACCACCATGTCGTCCCCCAGCGCGCGCGTCTCCACGATGATCTCCCCATAGGGGTCGAGCACCATCGCGTTGCCGGTGCGGATCTCATCGTCGTCCGGACCGATGCCGTTCGCGAACAGCAGAAACATGCCGTTGTCGTGCGCCCGGCTCGGCAGCCAGCGCATCAGCCACGCGCGCCCTTTGGGGCCGCACAGCTCCGTCTCGCACGCCGCTGGATCCTCGAGACGACGGGCCCAAATTGCCGGATCGATCGGCTTCATGCCGCGCGGGCTGACCGAATTGCACCCGCCCGTCTGATGGGGCGCCAGCAGCACCTCGGCGCCGAGCAACGCAGTGGCGCGGGCGTTTTCGACGATGTTGTTGTCGTAGCAGATCAGCACGCCGACCCGGCAGCCATGCGGCGTGTCGAACACCGTGTAGCGGTTGCCGGCGCAGATGTTCGGGTGCTCGAAGACGTGCAGCTTGCGATGAACCGCCCACGTCCCGTCCGGCATGGCGACGACATAGGCGTTGTAGACGCCGCCGTCGCTCGCGCGCTCCAGCAACCCCGCACCGATCGTCATGCCACGTTCGCGCGACAGCTCGAGAAGGTCCTGAGTACACGGGCCATCGGGGACCGTCTCCGCCAGCGCCTCGAACGCGGCGGCCGAGAGCTTGCGCACGTGCCAGTAACCGGTGAGGCACATCTCCGGGAACGCGATCAGCTCGACGCCTGCGCCGGCGGCCACAGTCACGAAATGCCGGATGCGGCCAGAGTTGTAGGCCTTGTCGCCCGCGGCGTGTTGAAACTGGACTGTCGCAACTCGGATGTTTCGCATGGCCGTGACCGATCACCTCGGAGGACGTTGCCCTGGCTCTTCGGACTTCGGGGTCACCAATCTTCGTTGCAGAGCGGTTGCCACGGCCGCCGAGCGCGATTCGACGCCGAGTTTTTGATAGATGCTGCCCAGATGTGACTTCACCGTTCGCTCACTGATGCCGAGCCGGGCGGCGATTTGATGGCTGCGCGCGCCACTCACCAGCTCACGCAGTACCTCGGACTCGCGGGCAGAAAGGGTCGAGGGTGCGCCCGGGATGGTCGGCACCGCCGGCCGCGACAGCAAGCCGCTCAGGGCATGCGCGAACAGACCGGTGACTGCCAACACCAATCCCGCCGTCGTGGCAAAGTACAAACCCGAGGTGAGCCATGCGGCGACCACGAAAAGCGCGATCGCCCCGACGGTGATGCGTACCGTTCCCCAGCGACGGCCTGACAGCACCACGAGCTCTACCGTGCACGCCACAAACAAGCCGAGCGTGATGGGCGCGGCAACGCGCGACACGGCGATCGCGAAGAGGAGGGCGGCCTGGATCGCGACGTAGGCGGCGAGGCCGAGCCGCTCCCGAATCGGCCCGCCGAAGCGGTATGCCGCGGCGTGGAGGGACAACAGAACAAACCACGCCACCGTAACAAGCAGGGCGGGCTTTCGCCCGAGCACCGGCATCGAGAGTGCGGCCAGCGTATTCAATACCGCCACGACGACCACGGTTGCCCCGAGCGCTCGGCCGAGTTTCGAGATGATCATCTCGAGACAAAGATGTCCGAAACGTGTCCCGCCGCGATGGTACTAGGGCGTTCGTACGATGCCGCTGTGACCGGCCGGCTCCCATCATGGGCCACCCATACCCTCATCGACCGGAGTCGGCTCATGGAGAAAGCGCAGGCGGTCCGGGTCGTAAAGACCATCGGCATGTGGATCCCCGCTATCCTGCTGGTCCTCGTCTTCGCCCGGCAGGGCTGGGCCAAGTTCGACAACGCCAGCGGCTGGGCCGTCGCGTTTCGACAGTGGGGTTATCCCGACTGGTTTCGCGTGACGATCGGCATCATGGAATTGACCGCCGTCGTCCTGTTGTTGCTCGGGCGCACTGCGGCGTTCGGGGCCATTCTCATCATCCTTGTCATGCTGGGGGCGGAAGCGACCCACCTCATCTTCGACCACGGCCAACACATGACGAGCGAGGTGGTGCCGCTTGTGCTCGCCACGATTGTACTTATCGTGCGCCGCCGACAGGTGAGCAACTTCGTCGCTCGGGTACGGAGGACATCCGCAGCGGCGTAGGGAGATGGGATCTCCCTAGAACGGCCTCCCCAGCAACCGATCCACCGTGGCTCGACGGCTGCGCGCGAGTCGCACCCTGGTCCCGTCTCCCAGGACGATGACGCCATCCCCCGAGCTGTCCGAAACGATCTCCTTGAGCCGGTCCAGATTGATGATCGCCGAGCGGTGCACGCGGACGAATGTGGTGGGGTCGAGCAGACGCTCCAGCGCGCCGAGCGACACGCGCACGACGTGGACGGTCGTACCGACGTGGAGTTTGGCGCAGTAATCGGCCGCCTCGATCCAATCGATGTCGGCGACGAGTACGACCTGCACCCGCTGGGCCACACGGACGGTGATGCGCGAGAGGTAGTCGGGCTGCCGCACCGCGCCGACCAGATCGCTCAGCCGGGCGGTCAGCTGGTGCAGCTGGCCGTTGCGCACGACACGCTTGACGCGGTCCAGCGCGTCCGCGAGTCGCTCGTCGCTGAACGGCTTGACGAGATAGTCGAGTGCGTGCACTCGAAACGCCTGCAGCGCGAACTCCTCGTACGCGGTGACGAAGACGACCGGCGGCATGCGGTCCGGACCGATCGCCCGGATTACTCCGAACCCGTCGATCTCGGGCATCTGGACGTCGAGCAGCACCAGGTCGGGCACGAGCGACTGGATGGCTTCGATCGCCGCCTGGCCGTCGCCCGCCTCGCCGACGCATTCCAGGTCCGGGTCGCGCCGCACCAGATCGGCGAGCCCGGTGCGCGCCAGCGGCTCGTCGTCCACGACCAGCACGCGGAGCCGGCTCATGCGAGCGGGATCACCAGCGTCGCGACCGCTCCGCCCTCGGCCCCGCGCTCGAGTGTGAACCGAGCCGCCGAGCCGTACGCGGTGCGCAGCCGCTCGCGCGTGTTCTTGAGTCCCACCCCGGTGCCCTTCGCTGCGCCGTTCGGTCCCGGTCCGTCGTCGCGGACCACGACGATCAGTTCGCCACCAGTCGTGGAGGCGAAGATCTCGATGTGCCCCGCCGCCGCGCGGGCGCCGAGTCCGTGTCGCACCGCGTTTTCCACGATCGGTTGCAGGATCAGCCGCGGCACACGCGCCGTCTTCGCGTTTTCGGTCAGATCGACCCGTACGTCGAGGCGATCGGCAAAGCGCACCTCTTCGACCGCCAGGTAGCGCCGCGCCAGCGCCACCTCCTCCTCGAGGGCCACCTCGGCGCGGTCGTCTTCATCGAGCGACTCGCGCAACAGGTCCGACACCCGTGCGATCATCTCGACCGCTTCCGGCCCGCGCCCGCCGCGCACCAGCATCGCCACGCTGTTCAGTGCGTTGAACATGAAGTGCGGCCGCAGCTGCGCCTGCAGGGCATGCAGCCGCGCGCCGGCGAGCTCGACTTCCCGCTCCACCGAACGCTGGGCGTAGTAGTAGGCGAGCACGCCAGCGAGGATCGCACTGTACGTGAAAAAGGAGGTCGCGCCGGTGTTGAGCAACGAGGAGCCAAAGCGCATGCCGTGCACGAGGGCGTGGCTCTCAGCCGCAGTCGCAATGGCGAGCGCCCCGAACGCCAGGTGCGCGAAGATCGTCGGCGCCCATGTCCAACCGCGCCGCGCGACGCCGTCAACCACGAGATAGACGACCGGGATCGCCAGCGCCCAGAAGATCCAGTACGGGGCCTCCTGGATCACGGCATGTCGCCACGTGAGATATTCGCCATCCATCGCGCTGCTCATCATCTGGAAGTGGTGGCGCGTGGCGGCAACCGCACCTACCAGCGCCATGCCTCCCATTGCCATTGCGAGCGCTTGCCTGTTCCGCATGAATCGAAGCTAACCCCTGTACACGGTCTGTTGCCGCAGCTCGCTGCATCCCAGCCGCAGTTCGCTGCACGTGCCGAGTGGTGGACCGGGCTCGGCTCTACACTGCGCGTACAGCGAACCGCCGTCGTCGCCCACTCGTCGCAGCGGAACACACTTCGCAAGGAGCGAGTCAGATGCGCGCGATCATCAGGATGGCAGCAGGCGTGGCGGTGCTGTCGGCGGTGGCAGTGCTGGCGCGTCGGGGCAATGGACAGGCGCAGGATGCTGCGCCGCAGCAAACTCAGCAGCCGGCGTTCACGGCGGACGGCCGCCTGATCCGACCGACCGGGTACGAGGAATGGGTGATGGTGGGTGCGTCGACCGGGCTGTCGTACGCGCAGTCGCAGAACCCGCCCGCGGCCGGCGCCGCACCCGGGATGTTCCACAACGTCTACCTGCAGCCGTGGGCGTATCGCTACGCGATGGAGCATCGCGCCTTTCCCGAGAACGCGATGTTCGTGCTGACCTTCTACGAGCCGTCCCGGAAATCGAACCCCGCGCGCGCCGGGTTCTACGAGGGCGATCGCATCCCCGGATTCGAGGTCCACCTGAAGCGGAAGGGCGTCGACTCCACGGGTTGGGCCTTTTACGGCTTCGGCGATACGGCATCGAGCTCCGCCAAGATGCCGGGCTCGGCCGCGTGCTATTCGTGTCACAAGACGGAGGCGGCGTTCGACAACGCGTTCGTACAGTTCTATCCCGCGCTGCGCGCGCGGTTGCTGCAGAAGCCCGATAGCGCGCTGCGCAGCGCTCCCTGACGAGGCGCCGGTTGCGCGCCGGCCTTCCATGAATACCGTTCGTTGCCATGAGCTCGAGCGGCGTTACGGGAAAATCGGTCCGCATCGCAAGCGCGGGGCATCTCTTCTTTGCGGCGATGCTGATCTGGCTCGGCGTCATGGGCCTGGCCAAGGGCGATTTCGTCCAGATCTGGGATCCTGTGCCCAAGTGGGTACCGGCGCGCACGGCTCTGGCGTATCTCTGCGCCTGCATCTCTCTCGCCGGCGGCATCGGCCTGTTGTGGCAGCGCACCCAGGCGGTCGCCGCGCGCATGGTGTTCGCGTCGCTGTTCGTTTGGTTGCTGGTGCTGCGGCTGCCGAACCTCTTCTATCAGAAGCCCCTCGTCCTGGTTGCCTGGAGCTTCGGGTCGACAGCGGTGATGGCGGCGGCCGCCTGGGTGTTGTGCATCTGGTTCGCCGGTGAGCCGGGCGGGCAGCACCTCGGCTTTTTCACCGACGAACGGGGTCTGCGCGTCGCGCGAGCCCTCTACGGCGTGTCTCTCATCCCCTTCGGCCTCGCCCACTTCATGTACCTCGATGCGACGACCGTGCTGATTCCCGGTTGGCTGCCGTGGCACACGGCATGGGCGTACTTCACCGGCGCCTGCTTCATCGCCGCTGGGCTGGCGGTGATGTCCGGAGTGGCCGCGCGCCTCGGTGCCACGCTTTCGACCTTGCAGATGGGACTGTTCGGTCTGATCGTGTGGGTCCCGCGCGTGGTGGCGGGAACGGTCAGCGACTTTCAGTGGGGGGAGTTCGTCGTGACGTTCGCGCTCGCAGCGGGCGCCTGGGTGGTGGCGGATTCCTACCGCGGCACGCCGTGGCTCGCGGTGGGGCAGCGCTCATGAGAGGAAGACCATGACCCCGAAGAAAGACACGCCCAAGAAGTCCAAGGGATTCTCGCCCGAGGAACGGGCAGCAGCGAAGCAGCGCGTCAGGGAGCTGAAAGGCGCCGGGGAAGGGGAAAGCGCCGTGCTCGCGAAGCTCGCCGAGATGCCGGAGACGGATCGTGCCCTGGGCACGCGGCTGCATGCGATCATCAAAGCCAACGCGCCCGCTCTCGCGCCGAGACTGTGGTACGGGATGCCGGCATACGCGAAAGACGACAAGGTCGTCTGTTTTTTCCAGAACGCACGGAAGTTCAAGACGCGCTACGCGACGTTCGGCTTCAGCGACAAGGCAAATCTCGACGATGGCGCCATGTGGCCGGTGGCCTTCGCGCTGACTAGGCTGACCGCCGCCGACGAAGCCCGCATCGGCGCCCTCGTGAAGAAAGCGGTGAGCTGAGCAGCACACATGAAGGCAATTCGCTACGACTCGTTCGAAGGCCCGCTGCAGTTCGTCGACGTCCCCGATCCCACGCCAACGCCCGACGGTGTCGTCGTCAAAGTGGGAGCCTCCGGTCTGTGCCGTTCCGATTGGCATGGATGGAAAGGCCACGACGCGGACGTGAAAGTGCCACATGTCCCGGGACACGAGTTCGCCGGCACCGTGCAGGAGACGGGCAGGGAGGTCCGCAACTGGAAGCGCGGCGACCGGATCACCGTTCCCTTCTCGATGGGATGCGGCACGTGCGAACGCTGCCGCGCGGGCGACGAGCAGATCTGCGATCGCTACTACCAGCCGGGCTTCACCGGCTGGGGGACGTTCGCGGAGTACGTCGCCCTCCCTTACGCCGACGGCAACCTGGTACGCCTCCCCGATTCCATGAGCTTCACCACCGCGGCGCTCCTGGGGTGCCGCTTCGCGACGGCGTACCGCGCGGTCGTGGGGCAGGGACGCACGCAGCCCGGCGAATGGGTGGCCGTGCACGGCTGCGGCGGCGTGGGCCTCTCGGCCGTGATGATCGCGCGGGCCCTCGATGCGCGCGTGATCGGCGTCGACATCGCAAGGGACAAGCTCGACCTGGCGCGAGCCTGCGGCGCCGAAATCGTCATCGATGCAAGTGTGACGACAGACGTGGCCGGGGCGATCCGGGAAGCGACAGGAGGCGGCGCCCAGGTCTCGATCGACGCTCTCGGAAGCCCCGCCACCTGCCGCAATTCGATTCTGTCACTGCGAAAGCGGGGCCGCCACATCCAGGTGGGGCTGCTGCTCGCCGATCAGAGCGAGCCTCCCGTGCCGATGAGCCAGGTGATTGCGCGGGAGCTCGAAATCCGGGGATCGCACGGGCTGCAGGCGCGAGCATACGCAGAGCTGCTGGAGTTGATCGTCGCAGGACGTCTGCATCCCGAGCGACTGCTCGGCAGGACGATCACCCTCGCGGAGGTCGGTCAGGAGCTGGCGGCAATGGCTGCGTTCCCCGGTGTGGGGGTGACGGTCGCGGTCCTCGGCTGATTATATATGCCTTGACAAGTATATGCTCACTAGCGTATACTATGACCCATGGAATCGGTGTTCGCCATCCTCGCGGAGCCCAACCGTCGGGCGATCCTCGACCTCCTGGTCGCGTCACAGCAATCGGTGGGGGAGATCGAGCGCCGGTTGCGCATGCCCCAGCCGACCGTCTCGAAACACCTGCGCGTGCTGCGCGAGGCCGGCTTCGTCGAATCGACCGTAGACGCCCAGCGCCGTCTCTATCGATTGAAGCCGGAGCCATTCCAGGAGGTAGAGGCCTGGCTGGCTCCATTCCGCCGCTTCTGGTCTCGTCATATCGACGCGCTCGAGCGCCACCTCGACCGCATGGATCGATCCACTCGAACGAAAGGGAAGAACCGATGAACATCCTGCTCTGGATCCTCCAGGCCGTACTCGCCCTGCTCTGCCTGGCGGGTGGGGCGTATAAGGTGTTCCAGACCGACCAGATCTACCCCAACCAGCTGAAGGCACTGACGCACGGCGGCTGGCGCACGCTCGGCGTCCTCGAGTTGGTGTGCGGGATCCTGGTGATCGTCCCGGCCGCGGTAGGCTGGAAGCCGGTCTTGACGCTGGTCGCGGTCGCCGCGATCGCGCTGGAAAGCCTGGCGCTGTCCGCGTTCTACGCGCGGTATTCTCTCAGAATGGTCGCGGCGAACCCGCTGGTGTGGACGCTCGCGACGGCGTTGATTGCGGTCGTTGTGACCTACGGGCGGTACGCGCTGAGCCCGCTGGCCTGAGGAGAGGAAGATGACCGCTCGCGAGCAGTACACGCCGGGTCCGGCAAACCTGGCTCACATAGAAAAGGACGGCGAGAAGTGGACGCTCGTCCTCGTCCGTAAGCTGCGCCACCCGCCCGAGAAAGTCTGGCAGGCACTCATCGATCCGGCGCAGCTCGCCGAGTGGGCACCGTTCGACGCCGATGGGAGCTTGGGGGCGGTCGGGGCCACGGTGAAGCTCACCACGGTGGGAGCACCGACGCTGCACGTCACCGAAACCACGGTGACACGCGCCGACGCTCCCCACCTGCTCGAATACAACTGGGGCGGTTTCGACATGCGCTGGCGGCTCGACGCCGTCGAGGGCGGTACGCGCCTGACGCTGTGGACCACCATCGATCGTCGCTTCATCGCCATGGGAGCCGCCGGGTGGCACATTTGCTTCGACGTGCTTGATCACCTGCTCGGCGGCACTCCCATCGGCCGGCTGGTCGGGCCCGACGCCGCCACGTTCGGCGGCTGGAAACGACTGCACGCCGAGTACGCCAGGCAGTTCAAGGCGGAGCAAGACCCGCTGGGAAGGAACTGAAGGATGCGGAATCACGGCGACATCTTCACCGAACCAACCGACATCGATCCCAACACGCTCAAGAATCTCGGACCCTTGACCGAGATGGCGGGAATCTGGGAGGGAAGCCGCAGTCTCGACATTCCTCCGAAGCCGCTCGCCGCCCCGGTGCGACAGGCTTTTGTCGAACGTATGGAGCTGCAGCCGATCGATCCACAGGCCAACGGACCGCAGCTGTTTTATGGGCTGCGCTACCACACGCACATCGTGAAGCCGGGCGAGGTCGAGACCTACCACGATCAAGTGGGCTACTGGCTGTGGGAGCCGGCCACAGGCACAGTGATTCAGACCATCGCCATCCCGCGCGGACAGACCGTCATGGCCCTGGGGCGCGCCGCGAAAGACGCGGCCAGTTTCGAGCTCACCGCCGAGCGCGGCGCGACGACCAACGGCATTTGCTCCAATCCGTTTCTCGAGGAAGCATTCAAGACCGTCGCGTTCCGCATCCGGGTGGTGATCACGTCGCACGACGCATGGACGTACGACGAAGACACGACCCTGATGGTGCGCGGCCAGACCGAGCCGTTCCATCACACCGACCACGCCGAGCTCATGCGCGTCGGCGAGCCGACTCCGAATCCGCTCGCCCGCGGCTCCTAATCAGGAAGGTTTCCATCCCGGTTGCGCTCATCATCCGTGGCGTGACCGCTTCAATAAAAGCCCGCAACGACTGGGAAAGCCGCCCTCCCGCTGGTGACGTATGTTCCACCCTGTCGTCGAACCTGCGTGAGGGAGAGCCCGTATGGATGCGGATCTCGTTCGCTTGATGGAGTGGGGGGGCGGCATTCTGCTGCTCCTGATCGTGCTCGCCGCGCACAAGAAGGTGTTGCGACTGTTCGGCGTAGTGATCGTTCCGGAGGACTCGGTCGGGATCGTCACCAAGAGATTCGTGTTACTGGGGTCGACCAGGACGCTGCCGGACGGGCGCATCATCGCCCTCAGGGGCGAGGCCGGCATTCAAGCGGATACGCTGGCTCCCGGACTCCACTGGTGGCTGTGGCCCTGGCAATACGCCACCACGCTGCAGCGCTTCGTGGTGCTGCCGGAGGGGTCGATCGGCATCGTGGAGGCACGGGATGGCGCGCCGATCGCCGTCGGTCGCGTGTTGGGCAAGCGGGTGTCCTGCGACTCGTTTCAGAACGCCCGGGCCTTCCTGTCCAACGGCGGCGAACGGGGACCCCAGCTCGCGGTGATTCCGCCGGGCAGCTATCGCATCAATACGGCGCTGTTCGTCATCAAGCCCTGCCCGGCGATCGAGATCCCCTCCGACAGGATCGGCCTCGTAGAAACCACGGAAGGGACGTCGCTGAGCACCGCCTCCGGCGACATCGCGGGCCCGGTGATCGAAGGCCACACCTCGTTCCAGGATGCCCAGGCGTTCGTGGACCATCACGGGCGCAAGGGTCTCCAGGAGGAGGTGCTGCTGCCGGGGCGGTACTTCATCAACCCCAAGTTCGCCCAGGTCGAAGTCGTGGATATGACGATCGTCCCGATCGCACACGTCGGGGTCGTGATTTCCTACGTCGGGACGCATGGCGAGGATGTCACGGGAGTGGAATTCAAGCACGGCAACATGGTGCTCAAGGGCCAGCGCGGGGTATGGGTGGAGCCGCTCGACCCCGGCAAGTATCCCATCAACCCTCGTACGACGAACCTCGAAATGGTGCCGACGGCGAACGTGGTGCTCAACTGGGCCACCGGCAAGACCGAGGCGCACAAGCTGGACGAGCGGCTGTCCAGCATCACGGTGCGGTCGCAGGACGGGTTCACGTTCAACCTCGACGTGTCGCAGATCATTCACATTCCGCGCAACGCGGCTCCCAAGGTCATCGCGCGCTTCGGGAGCATGGCCAATCTCGTCACCCAGGTGCTCGAGCCGACGATCGGCAACTACTTCCGCAACGCGGCGCAGAAGTCGGACGTGATCGACTTCCTGAAGGAGCGCGTCAACCGGCAGAGCGAGGCGCGGCAGGCGATCACGACGGCGCTCACCGAATACGACGTGGGGGCCGTCGACACGCTGATCGGCGACATCGTGCCGCCGGAAGCGTTGATGAAGACGCTGACCGATCGGAAGCTCGCCGAGCAGGAGCGGGTGACGTACGGCACGCAGAAGCAAGCCCAGGAGGTGCGCAAGGAGCTGGCCCAGGCACAGGCGCAGGCCGACACCCAGCCGCAGGTGGTGAACGCGGAACGCCAGGTG
>DATFSB010000486.1:0-5276 GCA_035262825.1 Gemmatimonadales bacterium
GACGTCCGGGAACACCGTATCGCGCTGCCACAGCTCGTCGGCGAGACGGGCCGCGCCCTCCAGCGCGCCCGAGCGCAATCCATCGAGCAGGCGGCGCGTATCCTCGCAATGTCCGATGAAGCGGCGCTCGGCATAGTCGGCCACGGCGCCGGTGGAGATGATGAACTGCCAGTCGGACGACTGAGCGAGCAGCAGCTCGCGCGCCGCCTGGGCCACGATCGGAAGGGCGCCGGGATTGGCGAGCGCGGCCGGGACCGTTTCCCAGAAGGCATCCTCCAGCGGCCACAGCCGGTCCCAGGTCCAGCGCGTCTGGTCGTTCATCCACATGCTGTGGTCGCCGTTCACGCCCCACGACCCTTCCGCGAGCCGCAGCCCCACATGCTGGGGATGCGCCGCCAGATGCTGTCCGCCGGTGACGGGGCGGACCGCCGGACGATGCCGCAGCTCGCGATACACCGCGGCGAGGAAGTCCACACCCTCGAACCACCAATGACCGAACAGCTCGGTGTCGAACGGCGCGACGACGAGCTCGGCCTTGGACTCGCCGATCGACAGCAGCAGATCGGTGAAGTGGCGGGCGTGGTCCCCCGCCCGCTGGCGCGCGCGCTCGGGCTCGTAGGAGCGCTTGTCACCCAGGTCGACCCCGCTGCCCGTGACGCGCCACAGCTTCAGCCCGCCGGGCCAGCGGATCTTGTGGAACTCGAGGTACCACTCGTCACCGGGATATCCCTGCTGCCGGCTCCACACCTGCAGCGACGAGCGCGGATCCCGCACCAGCGCCGCGACACCGGGCTTCGCCCGTGATACGCGGTAGGCGATGTACGGAGAGCGAATCGCGGCGACCGGTGGGGCCACGGCGTCACCGTGACGCTCGGCATCGAATCGCTCGGCGCCAAGCGGTACTTCCCCATACGTCCCCAACGCCTGACCGGCGCGCGCTTGGTGAGCGTCGGTGAAGAAGTATTTGAAACCGGCCTCGATCAGGTGCTCTTCGATCCCGGGACGACGCCCGTGCTTGGGGCGATAGGCGCATTCGGGCAGCCAGCACCCCGTCGGCTTGACGCCGAACAGGCGGCGATGCTCCCGTATGCCGACGCCGAGCTGCAGCCGGATGCTCTCGTCGCGGCGCAACAGGGGCAGATACCCGTGCGTCGCCGCCGAGCCCGTGATCTCGAGCCGGCCGCGCTCCTGAAAAGCGCGGAACGCCGACAACAGATCGCTGCCCGTCGCGTGAAACAGATCCCGCAGCCGCTCGAGGTGCCGGCGCCAGTACTCGACCAGCGGGATCAGCGCCGCGTCGCCGGTGGTCGACATGGCCGCTGGTGCCTCGGCGCAGGCCTTGAGCCGCTGGTCGAAGAACGCCTCCAGCTCGCGACCGAACACGGGACTCGACAGCTGATTGGCGAGGATCGGGGTGAACCCGATCGTCAGCGGCGCCGGCGTCGCTTCCGCATCGAGGGCGCGCAGCTGCTCGAGCAGGGGGAGGTACGTGTCGATCGCCGCCTCGCACAGCCAGTCGCTGCCGTGCGGCCAGCGGCCGTGATTGAGCACGTACGGCAAATGACTGTGCAGCATGAATACGAATTCCATCGGCACCTTCAGGCGGCGGCGCGCGCGGTAATGGCGCGCTGGTACACGGTGGCGTACTGCGTCGTGGGATCGTCCCATCCAAAGCGCCGCGTCATCGCCCGGCGCATCAGCGCCCGCCAGCGACGGCGATCGGCGTAAGCCACGAGCACGCGCTGGATCGCGGCATCGAGCGCGGCCGGCGAATAGTCGTCGAACAGGAACCCGGTTTCGCCGTCCACCACGCTGTCGCACAGTCCCCCCACGGCGCGCGCGATGGGGATCGCGCCGTAGTGCTGCGCGCGCATCTGCGTCAGCCCGCAGGGTTCGTACAACGAGGGCATCAGCAGCACGTCGGCGCCCGCGAGGAGGCGATGCTCGAGGCGGTCGGTAAAGGCGAACTCCGCTACCACGCGATCGGGGTACGCCCCGGCGACCTCGCGCAGCGCTTCATGGTAGCGATGCTCTCCCGAGCCGAGGAACACGAACTGCGCGTCGACGGAGGAGAGCGACGCGGCGCGCAGCACGAGATCGAGCCCCTTCTGCTGCACGAGGCGGGCGCTCATGCCGATGAGCGGGGTGTCTGGCTCGACGGCGAGGTCGTAGGCCTGCTGCAGCGCGGTCTTGTTGCTCCGTTTCCCCTCGAGTGCCGCCGAGTCAAAGTGAGCGGTGAGGTGCGGATCGGTCGCGGGATCCCACACCGCGAGCTCGATCCCGTTCAGGATGCCCACGAGCCGGTCGCCCAGCGCTGTAAACGTGTCGTGCAACCCGAATCCGCCTTGCGGCGTGCACAGCTCGCGCGCGTGCGTCGGGCTCACCGTGACGACCATGTCCGAAAAGGCGATGCCGCCCTTCAGCACGTTCACCTGATCGTACCACTCGAACGCCTGCCAATGATACAGCTCGGGAGCGAGCCCCAGCAGCTGCATCGCCTGCGGCGCATAGTGACCCTGAAAGCCCGCATTGTGCACCGACAGCATCGTCGCGAGCCGACGATGGTAAGGCTGATCGGCGAACGCCGTCCGTAGGTAGACGGCCGACAGCGCGGTGTGCCAGTCGTGGGCGTGCAGCACCTCCGCCGCGGGAGCGATCGTGGGCAGCGCGGTGAGTGCGGCCTTGCAGAAGAAGGCGAAGCGGACGGCGTTGTCGGCATAATCCCCGGACTCGTCGCCGTAGATGCCGCTGCGGTCGAAGAAGTCGGGATGCTCGATGAAGTAGACGGCAGGCCCGGGTGGAGGCTCCGCCAGCCGATAGACGTGCGCGTATTCGGTGCGCGCGCCGATGGACACGGGAAACTGATGGCCGACGCGCTCCAGCGCCTCGCCGTGTTCGCGCACCATCCGGTACAACGGCATGACGATGGCGACGGCGGCGCCGCCCCTGGCCTGCGCGGCGCCGAGACCGCTCACCGCCTCTCCCAGGCCGCCGGTGCGGGCATACGGCCAGCACTCCGCGGTGAAATGCACCACCCCGATGCGCGACCCTGATGCGACCGGGGTGGGCCGCCGATAGGTCGCGGTGCGCGTTCCGCGCGGAGACCGCCGTGGTTGTGTCACCTGGTCATCGACTCCCATCGCCCTGTCCCCACGACGCGACGTCACGCCGTCGGTGGATCGTCCTTGATGCCCTCCCCCCGCATTGCTGGAACGTAATACTGCGTCGTGTATTGCTGCACCATCCGCTGGGCGGTGAATCGCTCCCCCGCCACCCGTATGGCATGCTTCATCTTCTCGACCCACCCCACCGGGACGCCCCGCTCGTCGCGCGTGTAGAACAGCGGCACGACCTGCTCTTCCAGCAGCTGGTAGAGGTGTCCGGCGTCGACGGCGTCGGAGTCCCCGCCCTCGGGAGCCGGGGGAATGGCCCACCCGTTCTTCCCCTCGTACCCCTCGTGCCACCAACCGTCGAGGGTACTCAGCTGCGGCACGCCGTTCAGCGCGGCCTTCATACCGCTCGTGCCCGAGGCCTCGAGGGGCACCCGGGGCAGATTGAGCCACAGGTCCACTCCCTGGACCAGGCGATGCGCGAGGTGCATCTCGTAATCTTCGACGAAGGCGACGCGGCCCTCGAAGCGCGGGTCGCGGGTGAATTCGTACACCTTCTGCAACACCTGTTTTCCAGGCTCGTCGGCCGGGTGCGCTTTCCCCGCAAACACGATCTGCACCGGCCGCCACGGGTTGATGAGCAGGCGGCGCAGGCGCTCGACGTCGCTGAAGATGAGGTTGGCACGTTTGTAGGTGGCGAAGCGGCGGGCGAAACCGATCGTCAGCGCCCGCTCGTCAAGCAGGGTCCCCGCACCGACCAGGTGCTGGGATTCGGTCTTCCATTCCTCCACCCAGCGACGCCGGGCCATTTCCCGGATCGAGCGCAGCAACACGATCTTCAGATTGGCGTGGGTGTTCCACAGCGCAGCGTCGTCGATCGTCAGCACGCGCTGCCAGAACCCGGGGTCCTCGAGGTGCAGCCCCCAATCGGCGCCGAGCGTGCGGCCCAGCAGCGACCACAGCTGGTGCGACATCCAGGTGTCGATGTGCACGCCGTTCGTGACGTAGCCGATCGGCACGCGCGTGGGATCGCGGGCGGGCCAGAGATCGGCCCACATACGTCGCGACACCTCACCGTGGGCGCGCGATACGGCGTTGACGTGCCCGGAGAGGCGAATCGCCAGCACCGGCATGTGGAACTGACCGTGATCGTGACTGGCGGAGTGCCCCAGTCCCATCATGGTCTCGCGCGACACCTTCATCTCTTCCCAGATCGGGCCGCAGCAGCGCTCCACCTGCTCGATGGTGAAGGCGTCGTGGCCGGCGGGAACGGGAGTGTGGGTCGTGAAGACGCTGCTGGCGCGCACACGGCGCACGGCCTCGTCGTAGGCGACGCCGGACGCGGTGAGCTCGCGCAACCGCTCGAGCAACATGAAAGACGCGTGCCCTTCGTTGGCGTGCCAGACCGCCGGCGCGAGGCCGAGTGCGCGCAACACGCGCACGCCGCCCGTTCCCAACACCCATTCCTGGCGCAGCCGCAGCTCGCCCGAGCCTCCGTACAGGCGCTGGGACAGCTCGCGGTCGGAGGGATCGTTCTGCGGCAGATCGGTATCGAGCAGAAAGATCGGGACGCGGCCGACCATCATGCGCCACGCGCCGATCGACACCGTACGGCCCTGCGCCTTGATCGTCGTCAGGCCCGGCTCGCCGGCGCTGGTGAGCATGCGATCGAGCGGCGTGAGCGTGACGTCGAAGCGCTCATCGACGTCGCCCTGCCAGCCGTCGAGCCGCAGGCGCTGGTCGAAGTAGCCGCGTGTATACAGCAGGCCGAGACCGATCAACGGAATGCCGAGGTCGGACGCCGTTTTGCAGTGATCGCCCGCGAGTACGCCCAGGCCGCCCGAGTAGATCGGGACCGAGTTGTGAAATCCGAATTCGGCGCAGAAGTACACCACCGGGCATTGCTGCAGCGCGGCGTGGTGCGTCATGAACCAGGTACCGTCGCGCGACTGCTCCCGCTCCACCCGCTGCATCACTTCGTCGAAGTGACGCAGGAACTCCGCGTCTTCGGCGCACTGCGCGAGTCGCGCCGGGTCCACACGTCGCAGCAGCTCGATCGGGTTGTGACGGGTGAGATGCCACAGCGGCTGATCGATCGACTGGAACAGCGCGCGCGCTTCGTGGCTCCAGCTCCACGAAAGGTTGTGCGCGAGATCGGCCAGCCCG
>DATFSB010000487.1:0-11632 GCA_035262825.1 Gemmatimonadales bacterium
CGGCCGGCTCGGCGAGCAGGCGTTCGTGCTCGACGGCATCGGCATCAAGAACCAGCTCGACGCCTCGACGGGATCGATCGGCCTGCGTATCCCGCCCGACATCCTCACCGAAGCCTCGCTCGTCACCAACGGATTCTCGGCACGCTACGGCCAAGCGATCTCAGGGCTGATCAACGTCGTGACGAAGGACGGCGGCGATCGTTGGGAAGGACGTTCGGCGCTCGAAACCGATCGCCCGCTGCCACAGGGGTGGGACTACGGCATCGACCGCTTCGTGGTCGCGGGCTCGGGTCCGCTCGGCAAGGGCATCGGCGTCGCCGGGGTGCTCGACGCCGAGGGCCGTCTCGACGCCGACCCGGTGAACGCCCCGCCGCCGCCCGACGCGCAGGATCCCCGCAACCAGAACCCCCACCTGCTGCCACACAACAGCGGTGAGCGCTACGACGCCGGACTGAAGCTCACGGTGCCGCTGGGACCCCGGCAGACGGTGCGGCTCTTCGGTTTGCAGTCTATCGACCAGCAGCTGCTGTTCGACCCTGCATTCAAGTACGATGCGGCGTTCGCTCCGGCGCAGCGGGTGCGCGCCTCGCTCGTCACCGGTCAGATCCAGCACACCTCGGGCCCGGACGCGGTGAACCCGCTCACCATCGATCTGCGCCTGGGGTACTTCGACCGCAGCTTCTTCCGCGGCGCGCTCACCGATCAGCCCAAGCTCGAGGTCGGCGGGTTCACGTTCTCGACGTTCCACTTCCTCGGTCAGGATCTCGCCCAGCGTCTGGACACGACGGCGGCCCGCAGCGCAGTGCCCGGGTTTGCCGTTCCCGATTTCAGCGACCGCACGCCCTGGGGCGTACCGGCATTTTTTCTGGGCGACGGGTCGCGGGGTGAGATTTCCTGGAACCGGTTCCGCGAGCTGCGCGGCAAGCTCGACGTGACGCTCGGCGCCGGCCGCGACGCCGACTTTTACCTCGGCGGCGAGGTCGCGGGGCAGCACGTGCAGACGTTCCAGCGGGTGTTCGCCTATCTCCCGGTGGACAGCACCGTCCCGCCGCCCACCGCCTCCGACTTCAAGCCGGTGAGCGCCGCGGCGTATGCCGAGACCCAGCTGCGCGTACAAGACCTCGCGTTCACGATCGGGCTACGCTACGACCAGTTCGACGGTCGCCTGCCGCCGGCGCTCGGCGGGAAGCGGTTCGGGGCGCAGCGCTCGATCAACCCCCGCATCGCGGTGTCGACGGTGCTCAAGGGCGCCACGTTCGTGGCGAGCTGGGGTCGGTTCAGCCAGGCGCCGGACTTCCAGTATCTCGTCGACGCGGCGTTCGACGATACGACGCGCACCGGGCGGTTCCGCGAAGGCAACCCCGCGCTCGGCTTCGAGAGCGCGATGCAGTACGAGTTCTCGCTGCGGCTCCGCCCCACCGAGTTCACGTCGGTGCGGACCAATCTCTACATCAAGCGCCTCGACGGGCTGGTCGCGTCGGTGCCGCTGACGCTCGACCCCGATTCGACGATCTTCGGCAACACCGACTTCGGCACCGTCAAGGGCGTCGAGCTGATCCTCGAGAAGGAGGCGACGCACGGCTGGGGGGTGCGGCTCTCCTACACGCTGCAGACCGCGACGGCCACGGCGACGAACGCATTTCAGATTCTGCGGCGCATCCGCATCGACACGTTGTTGCCGCCCGGCCAGGACACCATTTTCCCCGCGCGCGTCGAGTTCCCGCTCGACTACGACCGCCGCCACGGCTTGACGGTGATCGGCCAGGCACGCGTGAGCGACGGTGCGGGTCCGCGCCTCTTCGGACAGCCGATCTTCGGGGGACTCGAGGCGGCGGCGATCTTCCACTACGGATCCGGACTGCCGTATTCGCGCACCAACACCGCCGGCGACACGCTGATCGGGCTGCCCAACAGCGCGCGCCTGCCGCCCGACTACTCGCTCGACGCGCTGGTGCGGCGCCCGATCCGTCTCTTGGGACTCTCCGGCGGGGTCTACTTCGACGCGCGCAACCTCCTCAACCGGCGCAACACCCTATCCGTGCGGCGCGACACCGGCCAGCCGGCGCTCACGAGCGGGACGCTGCAGGCGATCGCACTCGCGGCATACAACGCGCATCCGGAGGCGATCCCCTACGAAAGCCCTCGCTACCGGCAATGGGCGGATCTCGACGGAAACGGGTTGATCGAGGGGCAAACCGAGCTGCTGCCGCTATACCTTGCCGCGGCACGCGATTTCGCACAGCCGCTTTTCTACTACGGACCGCCGCGGCTGTTACGACTCGGGATCGAGCTGACGTTTTGAGGTGACGCGCAGCTCGTCCCAGGCGACGCGGCCGCTCTCGATCGCGTCGCGCACCTGCCGCTCGCGGGTCGAGAGCGCCGCCGCACCGGTTTTCACTTCGAGAAATATCACCCGCCGCAGCGCTCCGGCGTCCAGTCCGTCGAACACCACGAAGTCCACGGGACTGCCGAGGAAGCGGGCGTCCTTGGGGTTGTAGCCGAAGCCGGGGAGGTAGGGTACGAGCTGCTCCGAGACTTTCCCCACCGTGACCGCGAGACTCTTCGCCACCGCGTCGGCGCGGATCGCCCCGGCGTGCTTCGCTCGCCAGACGATGAACGCCACGAGCCCGACGAGCAGCCCGATCGCGAGTCCCAGCGCCGCCCCGACGAGCGTATCGATCAAGCGTGCGACGCCCAGGACGTCTCCCCCGGCGTGTACGGCGCGCAGGGATCGAACCGCCCGGGGGCTTCGACGTAGCGCATCGCCTTCGTGTACCCGATCTCCGAGGTGAAGTAGCCGAGCAGCGTCAGCTCTTTGATCATCCGGAAGTAGTGCGGCGGCGTATCGGGAGCGGGAGCGGCATCGGTGGCGGCCGCCCGCTTGACCTCCCGGTCGTCCATGTACGCCTTCTGCTCCTTGTCGATCTGCGCGAGCAGCGCGAGACGCTGCGCCGGCGTCGCCGCCATGAACGCCGTGTTGTGCATCTGACGGCACGCGGTGTCGAGCTGCTGCAGGCCGTTCTTGAAGACCTGCTGATCGCGATCGGTATAAGTGTCGCTGACCATCAGCGCCATGAACGCGCCGCACTGCGCCGCCTTCGCCCCGGGCGTTGACGTCTCGGGGAGGATGGTGTCGGCCACTTCGTCCATAAAAGCGACGTCGTTTGCCGAAAAGGTCGCGGCGCCCGCGCGAGCGGCGTTGCGTTCTCCGCCACACGCTTCGAGCAGCGCGGTTTCGGAGACGAGCGCGATCCCGCCCAGCAGCGCGCTCACCCGCCGGATCGCTGCGCGTCGATCGATCAGGGATGATTGAGTATTCACCGTGGCCTCGACTAGAGGTTGTTGCGCTTCATCTCGTTCACGGCGTAGTCCGCCGCGCGCGCGGTGAGCGCCATATAGGTCAAGGAAGGATTGGGGCACGCCGTCGACACCATGCACGAGCCGTCAGTGACGAACACGTTCATGGCATCCCACACCTGGTTGTGGCTGTTCAGGACCGACGTCTTCGGGTCGCGGCCCATCCGCGCCGTGCCCATCTCGTGAATCCCCATGCCCGGGAAGTAGCCATTGTCGTAGGTTCGCACATTCTTGACACCGCACGCGGTGAGCGTCTCGGCCATGTCGTTCTTCATGTCGTCCCGCATCAGGTGCTCGTTCGGCCCCGTAGCGCAGTCGATGGCGAGCACCGGCAGGCCCCACTTGTCGACCTTCGTCCGGTCGAGCGTCACCTTGTTGTCGTGGTTGGGTAGCATCTCGCCGAACGCCGTGGCTCCGATCGTCCACTTTCCAGGCTGGGCCATCGCGTCCTTGAATGCCGCCCCGACGCCCAGCTCCGCCACCGCGCGCGACCAGCCCTCGCGCGACGCGCCGCCCTGGTACCCGAAGCCGCGCAGGTACGGCCGCTTGTCGCCGAACAGGTTGCGGTAGCGCGGGATGTAGAACCCGGTGGGGCGCCGCCCGAAGTAGTACTTCGCGTCGAGCCCGGGCTCCTCGATGTCGCCCGAGGCGCCGGCGCGGAAATGGTGATCCATGAGGTTGTGGCCCAGCTCGCCCGAGCTCGATCCCAGACCTTCGGGCCAGAGGTCGTTCGCCGAGCGCATCAGGAGCCACGTCGAGTTCAACGTCGAGGCGCAGAGGAAGATGATGCGTGCCGTGTATTCGGTCGTCTTGTTGGTCATGGCGTCCATCACGCGGACGCCGGTGGCGCGCTTCTTATCCTTGTCGTAGAGGATCTCCGTGACGATGGCGAACGGCGTGAGCGTCAGCTTGCCCGTGGCCATCGCCGCCGGCAGGGTCGAGGACTGGGTGCTGAAGTAGCCGCCGAACGGGCAGCCCAGCCAGCAGGCGTTGCGATACTGGCACTGGTTCCGGCCCGGCAGCGGCTTCGTCAGGTTGGCAGTTCTCCCCGGGATGATGCGGCGGCGCCCGCCGAACTGCTTCGTCAGCCGTCCGGCGATCAGCGCCTCGCCGCAGTTGAGCGGCATGGCTGGCTGAAACTGCCCGTCGGGCAGCTGCGGCATCTTCTCGAGCGAGCCCGCGATGCCGGCGTGCCGCTCGACGTGATCGTACCACGGCGCGATATCGGCGTAACGGATCGGCCAGTCGACCGCGATGCCGTCCTTGAGATTCGCCTCGTAGTCGAAGTCGCTCCAGCGGTAGCTTTGGCGCCCCCACATCAGCGACCGTCCGCCCACATGGTAGCCGCGGAACCAGTCGAAGCGTTTGACCTCGGTGTAGGGCGAGTCCTTGTCGGACGCCCACCAGTCGAGGTTCTTCTCGTTGAGCGGATAGTCGCGCTTCAGGACGGGGTAGGCGTCTTCCATCGCGTGGGTGCGCCCGCCGCGATGCGGGTACTCCCAGGGAGCCTTGGTCGCGTTGACGTAGTCCTTGATGTGCTCGATGTTCTTGCCGCGCTCGAGCATCAGGACCTGCAGTCCTTTCTCCGTCAGCTCCTTCGCGGCCCATCCCCCCGAGATCCCAGATCCGACGACGATCGCGTCGTAACTGCGGGATTGCATCGTCACCTCCTGATTTGCGACTAGTATGCTCGAAGTTGGGCGCTTCAACCAGAGTCGTGAGCGGTGAGCGGTGAGCGGTTAGCGGTGGAAGCCGGATATCCTTGTGTCGTTCACCGCTCACCGCTTACGGATTTGTCTTGGCAAAAGCTCGGACGGGAAACGACCCCATCCCTCGCACTTTGACGGGCACGGCGAAAAACCTGAAGCCGCTGTCGGGTAGACGTTCGAGTCCCGTCAGGTGCTCAACGATTGTAATTCTGGCGCCGAGCAGGATCGTATGGGCCGGCCGTGTCCCGTCTTTGGGATCGTCGATGTTGAGCGAATCGATTCCGACGAGCACGACGCCCTGGTGTACGAGGTACTCCGCCGCATCGGCCGTGAGATAGGGGTTCCCGTCGCCGTACGCAGGCGTTCCCCAGTGCCGATCCCATCCCGTATGAATCAGGACCGCGCGTCCTTCGACAGAAATGCCCGCGAACGCGTCGCGGTCGACCGTGCGGCCCATGCCGACGCGACGAATCACGACGCCGTCGAGATCGGCGAGCGACTCGAGCGGCAGCTCGGCGAGGTCCGCGCCGTCGGCGTAGCGATGCCACGGCGCGTCGACGTACGTCCCCGTGTTCGCGATCATCTCGATCGTGCCGATCTGGAACTCGGTCCCGGGCGCGTAACGCGCCTGCGACGCCGCGCGACTCAAGTGATCGCCGATCACGGGACCCGGGAGACCGGGGTACGTCACCATCCCGTGGGACACGACGTGACTCAGGTCGATGAGACCGCTCACCTCTTACCTCTCACCTCGCACGCCTCTCGCTTCCTCGAGGTAGCCGCCGGCCACGCCGCCCACGACCATGAGCAGGCCCAGCGTGCCGAGCGCCGTCAGGCGCTGGCCGAACAGCGCCAACGCGAGCACTGCCCCGACCACCGGTTCGATCGTCGCCGCAACCGCGGTCGGGGCGGCGTCGATGCGCTTCGCGGCGTTGAAGAACAGCACGTTGGCGAGGACGACCGTCCCCGCAGCGAGCAGCGCGGTGTATCGCCAGGCGCCCGCGGTGGGCGGCGGCAAGGGCGGTCGCCTCGCCGCCAGCAGCACCACACCCAGAATGATGATGCCACCCGCGATTTCGAGAAACAACACCTTCATGGGACCGTACAGCGGGACGGCATAGCGCGCCAGCAGCGTCGTTCCGACGTAGCTCAAGGCCGCGAGCGAGCCACCGAGCACGCCGGCTCGCAGCGTCGTCGGGATCGCGACTCCCGCTCGACTGCCGCCGAGGACGGCGAGGGTGGCGCCCGCCATGACGACGACCGCGAGCGCCGTCCGCAGCGCGGTAAGCCGTTCCCCGAGGAGCAGCCTCGCCAGCAGCGCCACGAGGACGGGGGCGGTGTAGAGCAGCGCCGCGGCGCCGGCGACGCCCGTTCCCGAGATCGCGAACTGATAGGCGATTTCGAACAGTGCCACGAGTGCGCCCCCGCCCAACCCGACGAGCAGCCAGCCGCGCCGGTCGATGCGGAACAGGTCAGGATGTGTCAGGCCGAACGCGAGAATCGCCGCGATCCCCAGCACGAGGCGCCAGAAGCCGATGCCGGTGAGCGCCGCACCCTGCGCGTAGAGCAACGTCGAGAGCGGGCCGGTCGTGCCCCAGATCGAGCCTGCGCCCAGGGCGCAGGCGTAGCCCACGAGTCGAGTCTGTCGAGTCGTCATGGATCAGTCGGGATCGACGTTGAGCTCGCCGCGCAGCACGACGACCGCCTGGCCGGCGAGGATGACGCGCTCTCCCCGCGTCCGGACCTTCACGATGCCGCCGCGCGCCGATGCCTGGCGGCCCACGAGCTCGGTGCGTCCCAGCTTCGCGCCCCAATACGGGGCGAGGGCGCAGTGTGCGGAGCCCGTCACCGGGTCTTCATCGACCCCTGAGCCCGGCGCGAAGAAGCGGGAGACGAAGTCGTATTGGGAGTCGGCCGCACGGGCGGTGACGATGACGCCGCGCACCGGGACGCGGCGCAGCTTGCCGAAATCCGGCGCGGCGGCGAGCACCTCATCCTCCGAACCGACTTCGACCAAATAGTCCATGCGATTCTTCCCGATGGCGACGGGAGTGACGCCCAAAGCGGGGATGAGATCCGGTGGTGCCTCGACCGTCGTCACCGGAACAGCAGGGAAGTCCATCGCGATCCATTGCCCGTCGCGGTCAGCGGTGAGGCGGCCGCTCGCCGTGTCGAACCGCGCCTGGGTCCCCTGCGGGAGGTAGCGATCCTCCCACAGCACATGCGCGGACGCGAGCGTCGCGTGGCCGCACAGCGCGATCTCGACCGTCGGCGTGAACCAGCGCAGCCGCCAGGCGTCGCCCGAGCGGTGGAGGAAGGCCGTTTCGGAGAGGTTCATTTCGCGGGCGACGTGCCGCATCCACTCCTCGCTCGCGGCGCTCGCGAGGACGCATACGGCAGCGGGATTTCCTGCGAACGGAGTCGCGGTGAACGCGTCGACCTGCACGATGCGGACGGTCATGGTTCTGCAAGATATGCGGAGCGCCGCCAGATGCGTCGCTGGCGGCGCTCGGACGGAATGACAGAGAATTGTCATCCCGAGCAGAAATGGGGTTACGTCGTGCCCGAGCCGTTGCGGTGGTGCGATCCCGGCGAAGACCGGTGGATGTGCCCCGGCTGGTTCTTCGGGACCGTGGGTGTGTCATCCGCCTTCTTCTGACACAGCAACACCACGAGACACAAGGATGTGGCGGGCACCCACCGGTATTTCCGCAACGAGCGCATATCACCTCCGGGCGCGTCTTGGGATCGACCGTTCCAAGACCCGATGGACCGGCGCATCGTCACCTTGCGGCCAGCGCCCGCAACTCCCCGGCGCGCGCCACGACCAGTGTGCGTGCCCGCCATTCCGACCAGTTCCACGACCGCCAATCGCGCCCGGTTCCCGACCCCCATCGTTCCAGCAGCGTGTGCGCCACGGATTTCTGCTGAACGGGAGTCAAATGAGAGAACCGGTCGAGCAGTGCCGGCACGGCGTCGGCGCTGAGCACGCGCGAGATGTAGTCAGCGTCGATCGGACCCTGCCTGACGCGGCGCCTGTCGGTGGACCAGTCGTCGACCTGAATCTTGCTCTCATTCCCCAGGTTCACCCGAGCGATCAAGCCGTCCGGGTTGGCGATGTGGAGGCCGCCGAGCACGACCAAGGCCTGGGCGAGTGCCCCGAAGGCGAAGCGGGGCCGCCGGTTTCTGAGCACCGTCAGCGTGAACCAGGCGAAGACGCCTCCCAGCCAGATCATGAACGCCGTCGTATAGAGACGCAGCTCCGTCAGTCCGAAGGTGTTCACGTAGAGCAGCATCCGCTGCAGTGCCGAGACGAGCATCACGCCCACCAGCGCCACGAGCAGCCCGGAGAGCATGCGGAACGCCCTGCGCTGAGTCGAGTCTTCTACGAGCGTCGCCCAATCGGCGACCAGCAGCACGGGCAGGACCAGCGCGGACGCCGTCACCAGCTCGAAGAAGCCGCGACGCGCGTACTCCGCCACGGTGAGCCCCGTCGTCTCGGCGATCACCGCGCTCCCGCCGAACAACCACCGCAGCTGCAGCCCCACGAACACGAGGAAGAGAAGATCGAGCGCGCCGAGCGCAGTGACGGCGCTCGTGAAGCGCAGCTCCGGGCTTGCAGTTCGCTCCCCGATTCCCGCGGTTTCCGGAGGACTCAACACCGCCCCGCGCAGCGCACCGGCCGCGAGGCCGCCGATGACCGTCGTGAGGACGACATGGCTGGCGACCGTTGGAAGATCGATCTGCAGGCTGTCCACCAGTGACTCGAACGCGGCGTCCGCGGAGACGAACAGGCTGCCGAAGACGAGAAGCAGCGGCGCCGCGACCAGCAGTCCGATGCCCACGGCTCGCATTCTGCTCCAGCGCCCGCCGCCTTCCACGTCCTTCCACGTGATGTCGCTGAACAGGAGGCGTGGCGTGCCGAACCAGGCATGCGCGCAGGCGACCACGGTCGCGACGAGATACGTCGAGAGGCCGCGCAGCCGGATCTGTCCACCCTGCGTGGCGAGCGCCGTGAGCGAGAGCAGCCCGACGAGCGCCGCCACGTCGATGAGCTGCAGTGCCTGCGAATCGCGGCGCACGAACGCCACCGCGCACAGCACCACCGAGAGCGCCAGCCAGGAGAAATCGCTCGAGACGGGAAGGTCGTAGCGGCGCACCAGCCAGAGTCCGACACCCATCAACGCGCAGATCCAGATCGAGAAGTTCAGGCCCCACGGACCGGCGCGCAGCAGCAGGTCACCCGAGAGCCCGAGTCCCAGACCGCACGCGAGCAGCGTCAGACCGAGGTGCGAGCGTCGCGAAAGCGTGATGGCCGTCATGCGGCCAACCGGAACAGCACCTTCCCGTGCAGGAAGGCGTTCTCGTGGGCGATCATGAGATGCGTCGGCCAGTCTCCGCTCTCGAGCTCCAGGCGCGGCGTCCCGGCGCCTGCCGGCACATCGAACACGAAATCGGTCGTGTACTCCTGGCCCGGCAGCAGCCGGCGGTCGAGCGACGCGGGCGCCGCGGGGTAGCGGCGTCCCTGTGAGTCGATCAGCGCCACCCGGCGACCGTTCGGCGAGAGCGGCAGATCGCGCGGGCGCCAGCTGGCGATCGTTCCGGAATCGAAACGCACCCGCACCGTGATCACGTAGAACATCCCCTCCGCCGTTCTGCCGCCCCACACCTTCACCGTCTTCACCCCGGCGACGGAGTAAGCGAGATGGCAGTCGACCTCGCAGATGTGCTTCTCGGTGCCCACGGCGAGCTCCTGGGTCCGCGAGGCGAGCGAGGTGATGAGAAAGAGCCCGGCGTACAGGACAAAACCGCCCGCTTCGACCCAAGCGATCACCCGCGCCCAGCGGGGCTGCTTGAGCAGCACGGCGAGGACGAAGGCCGCTCCGGCGGCGAGCGTGCCGAGCACGGCCACGATGAAGAGCCCGAACGAGATCGGACCCAGACTGTCGGTGATCATTGGCGCTCCCAGGTCAGGGTCAGCCGGCGGCGGCTTCGGAGAGGCCCCCGAAGCGGCGGTCGCGGGCGTGATACCAGGTGACGGCGGCTGCGAGCTCGGCGGCGCCGAAGTCGGGCCACATCGTGTCGGTGAAGTACAGCTCGGCGTAGGCGCATTCCCACAGCAGGAAGTCCGACAGGCGCTGTTCGCCACCGGTGCGGATCAGCAGGTCGACGTCGGGGAGCAGGTGGCCGGTTTCGATCGCGTGGCGCGCGGAGTAGTCGACCGCGAGCCGCAGCTCGAGGTTGGTGCCACCCTGTGTGCGCCGTTCCGCGGTGACGATCGCGTCGACCAACGGTCCGGCGAGCCGGTCGCGCCGTCCCACGATGCGCAGGCGGACGCCGTTGTCGATGCAGCGCGGCGTTTCGGTGCGCAAATGACGGGCGAAGAGACGCATCAGCGTGTTGACCTCGGCGGCGGGGCGTTTCCAGTTGTCGCTGGAGAACGCGAACAGCGTGAGCGCGCCGATGCCGAGGTTGGGGGCCGCCTCGACGGTGCGGCGTACCGCTTCGGCGCCGACGCGGTGGCCGGCGGTGCGCTCGAGGCCGCGGCGCTGCGCCCAGCGGCCGTTGCCGTCGAGGATGATCGCGACATGCAGAGGACTTTGCGACATAAAGTTTTACCTCAAAAAAAAATGGACGCCTCACCGCGTGGCGCGGATCAGTGCTTCCATGTGGTCGAGATACCGCTCCAACGCCCGGCGTCCGGCGGCGGTGAGCCGGTACTCGGTCTTCGGAATCCGACCGTCGAACGACTTCGCGCAGCTGATGTAGTCGGCCTCCTCGAGCTTGCGCGCGTGGACGCTGAGATTGCCGTCCGACACCTTCAGCAGGGATTTGAGCTCGTTGAAGCTGAGCCGCTCGACCCCCGCCAGCGCCGACACGATGCCCAGCCGCACCCGCTCGTGAATCAGGCGGTCGAGCTCGGCGGCGGCGCGTGCCGCGCCGCGCGCCGCGGTTTCGCTCTGCGGCGTGGTATGCCGAGCTGCCGACGATCTAGCCACCGTACCTCCGTGCAATCCACAAGCCGAACACGATATGCAATCCGCCGAAGCCGGCGGCGAGCAGCCAATTGGCCGCTCCGGGAGCAAACAACGCCGCCGACCCCAGCAGCAGAAACCCCAACCCCATCACCGGCACGACGGGGACCGAGAACGCGCCCCCCGCCACGACGCCGGTGCCGTACAAGAGCAGCCAGACGGCGGGAATCAGCCGCCGGTCACCGCCGAAGTACAGCGCCACCGTCAACAGCCCCCCCACGATCAGCGGCGGGAGGAAGCTCAACCCGAAGCGCCGGCCGGGACCGGAAAGCAGCGAGTCGTTGGCGGCTCGCGCCTTGCGCACCATCGTCCAGCCGCCGATCGCGAGGGCCACGATCGCCTCCGCCAGCCACGTCACCAGCCAGTTCAGCAGCGACGCCTGGCGGGCGGCGAGCGCGGCGGCGCCGAGTGCGGTGACACCGATGCCGACCTGACCCCATCCGGGAACGGCGGTGAACGACCCCGCGCGCTCCATGGTGCGGCGGATGTAGCTCAGGTTGTCGAGCGCGCGGTCGGCCAGGGGCTGCGGCG
>DATFSB010000488.1:0-21521 GCA_035262825.1 Gemmatimonadales bacterium
GCGAACCGGCTGTACGCTTCGCAGTCGTCGGGGTGGTTCGGGCAGGTCATCCAGCGCTCCGATGACGGCGGCAAGACATGGCAGGCGCCTGGCGGCGGTGTGACGAAGGGACCGGGTGGGATGCCGGCGGGGGAGAGCAACCCCTTCGTGTACGACGTCTCCGCCGAGAAGGGCAAGCCCCTCACCACGCACCAGTGGTACGACGGCACGCAACATCCCTGGGAATTCAAGCGCGTCTGGCACCTCGAGCCGTCGCTCACCGATCCGGACACCGTGTACGCCGGCATCGAGGACGCGGCGCTGTTTCGGTCGACGGATGGGGGACGCTCGTGGTCGGAGCTCCCGGGGCTGCGCGGTCACAGCTCGGGCCCCAATTGGCACCCCGGCGCGGGCGGGATGTGCCTCCACACCATCCTCATCGATCCCACCAATTCGAAGCGCATCTTCGTCGCGATCTCGGCGGCCGGTGCCTTCCGCTCGGACGACGGCGGTCAGACCTGGAAACCGATCAACCGCGGTCTCAAGTCGCAGGGGATCCCCGACGCGGAAGCCGAAGTGGGGCACTGCGTGCATCGCATCGCGCTGCACCGCTCGCGCCCCAACGTGCTGTTCATGCAGAAGCACTGGGATGTGATGCGCTCCGACGACGCCGGCGACACGTGGCGCGAGGTGAGCGGCAATCTCCCCACCGATTTCGGTTTTCCGATCGACGTGCACGCTCACGAGCCGGAGACGGTCTACGTCGTCCCGATCACGAGCGACTCCTATCACTATCCCCCCGACGGCAAGCTGCGCGTCTACCGCAGCCGCACGGGAGGCAACGAGTGGGAGGCGCTCACCAAGGGGCTGCCGCAACAGGACTGCTACGTCAACGTGCTGCGCGACGCGATGGCGGTGGACACGCTGGATCAGTGCGGCGTCTACTTCGGCACGACGGGCGGTCAGGTGTACGTCTCGGCCGACGGCGGCGACAGCTGGTCGGCGATCGTGCACGATCTTCCGCCGGTCCTCTCCGTCGAGGTCCAGACGCTGTGATGATTCGCGTCGAGCTGCCTACGCACTTGAAGACACTCGCCGGCGTCGCCAGCGAGGTCGCCCTGCAGCTGCCCGCGGAGGCGCCGGTCACGACGCGCGCCGTGCTCGACGCGCTCGAAGCGCGCTACCCGATGCTGCGCGGTACGATACGGGATCACGACACCTATCGCCGGCGGCCGTTCGTGCGCTTTTACGCCTGCTCTCGGGACCTGTCCCTCGACTCGCCCGATACCCCCCTCCCGGAGGCGGTAACATCGGGCGCCGAGCCGTTCCTGGTGGTAGGGGCGATGGCCGGGGGCTGAAGATTCCCCGATAGGAAAAGCACTGACACATCGGGGGCCCGGAAGTCGTTGCGCATTCCGGGCCCCTTTTACTACCGTGTGTCCCCATGCACACCCACTCAGCGTCGCCCGATACCAGCCGTCACAAGTGTCTCATTTACGACGGGCATCCGTCGGAACAGCTCCCCGTCGTGCTGCCGCTCCTCGAGGACGGGTTGGAGAAGAACTGGCGTTGTCTCTATCTCGGCAACCCCGAGATGGTGCAGATGGTCGATACCGCGCTCGTCTCCCGGGGGCTCGACACGAAGCGCGAGGTCGAGAAAGGGGCGTTGCTGCTCTCGTCGGACCGCAGCCACCTCGCCGGCGGGCGGTTCGATCCCCAGGCGATGATCGACGGGCTCGTCACCCTCATCGACCGCGCCGTGGGAGACGGCTTCGAGGGGTTGTGCGCCACCGGCGACATGCGCTGGGAGCTGGGTGAGGACCGCAACTTCGAGCACCTGCTCGAGTACGAAGCGAAGCTCGAGCAGGTGTTCCGGGACCGGCCGCTGCGCGGGATTTGCCAGTATCACCGCGACGTCGTCCCGGCGCAGGCGATCCAGGACGCCCTCGCCACCCACCAGAGCGCCTATATCGGCGCGGTCCTCAACAGCAACAACCTGTTCTATATCCCTCCCGAGCTGCTGCTGGAAACGGGCGAAGCGAGCCGGCAGCTGAAGCAGGGAGAATGGATGTGCCAGCAGATCGTGCGCGTGCTGGACGCCGAACAGCGGCGCGACCGGGCCTTGCGGGATCTCGCGGAGTTGAACCGCGATCTCGAGCGCCGTGTGGTTGAGCGCACCGCCGAGCTCGAGGTGGCGATGCGCCAGCTCGAGTCGTTCTCCTATTCGGTGTCGCACGATCTGCGCGCGCCGTTGCGCGCGATCGGCAGCTTCGCGGAGATTCTCGCCGAAGACTTCAGCACCGCGCTCGGCAGCCAGGGGATGTCTCATCTCGATCGTGTGCGGAGCAACGTGCAGCGCATGGGCGAGCTGATCGAGGGGATGCTGACGCTCTCGAAGGTGGTGAAGTCGGAGCTTGTGCGCGGACCGGTGGATGTGACCGAGCTGGCGGAGGAAGCGGTCCGGGAGGTGCGGGAGACTGATCGCGCGCGCGTAGCCGAGTTCGTGATCCACCGCGGGCTGGTGGCGCTGGGCGACCGGGCGCTGCTGCGGGCCGCGCTGGTCAACCTGATCGGCAACGCCTGGAAATTCACGGCCCGGCAGGAACGGACCCGGATCGAGGTCGGTCAGCGCGGCATGGAGGGGGCGTACCCGGTGTTCTACGTGAAGGACAACGGCGCCGGGTTCGACATGCAGTACGCCGAGAAGCTGTTCGCCGTGTTCCAGCGCCTGCACAGCGAGGAGGAGTATCCGGGCACCGGGGTGGGGCTGGCGACGGTGCAGCGCATCCTCGAGCGCCATGGCGGGCGCATCTGGGCGGTGGGGAAGCCGAACGCGGGGGCGACGTTCTTCTTTACGCTCCCTCGACCTTGATCCCCCGCCACTTCCCCTGACGGAAGCGCAGCACGCTGAGCGCGCAGCGGGTGATGTGACCGCACAGGATCGCGATCCAGATGTCGACGGGATGCAGGCCGCGCGTCGCCTGCCAATAGGAGCATAGCCCGAGCGGCACGACGATCTGTGACGCGATCGAGATGAACAGCGGCGAGCGCGTGTCGCCCGTCCCCTGCAGCCCGCCGGTGTAGGTCAGCGCAACCGTCACGAACAGTCCCGACAGGCTGAGAAATCGCAGCAGCTGCGTTCCCACGGCGACGACCGCGGGATCGGTCATCCCGAACACTGCCAGCAGAGCCCTGGGAATCGTGAGGAACAGCAGGCCGATCACCGCCGCAACGCCGATTCCGATTCCCGCGGCCTTGTGCACACCCTGGATCGACCGCTCTGGCCGCCCGGCTCCGAGGTTCTGCCCGGCTACCGTTGCGGCGGCTCCCATCAGGCCGACCGAGGTCCACGTGATGAACGAGAACAGCTCCGTGTAGCTGACGGCGTAGGCGGCCTGGGCCTGCGCGCTCTGCGGCAGCGAGCCGATGAAGCGCAGCAACAGGACGCCGGCGATGTTCATCGCGATGCCCTGAAAACCGGTCGGGAGGCCGAAGCGAAACAGCTGCCGGATGACGGCCCAGTCGGGCCGCCAATCCATCGTGCGGCTCCACAACACCGGCAGCGATCCGGAAAACAGGAGATAGAAAGCGACGGCACTCACGATCAGCCCCGCCACGGTCGTGCCGACGGCGGCGCCCGCGGTCCCCAGACGGGGCAACGGTCCCACGCCGGTGATGAAGCCGATGTTGCACAGCACGTTCAGCACGGTGAGCAGGATCCCCAACCGCAGCGGCGTGCGGGCGTCGCCCGCCGCGCGCAACGCCCCGCTCACCATGAAGAAACAGATCGTGCCGAGACTGCCGATGAACATGATGCGCAGGAAAGCCAGCGCCTGGGTCTGAACCTCGGGAGCAGCGTGCACCGCGTTGAGCAACGTCGGCGCGAGGATCCACCCCAGCGGCGCCAGCGCTCCCCCCCACAACGCGACCGCGGCGAGAAACGCCTGGTACAGCGTGCGGTTCACCATCTCGGGATTGTTGGCGCCGGCGTACCGTGACACCAGCACACCCATGCCGCTGAACACCGACATCACGAACGCCATGACGACGATGAAGATCTGGATCGATACGCCGATTGCGGCGTTGCCGGCGTACCCCACGAGGTGTCCGACCAGCGCGTGATCGACGACGCCCTGCATGCCGCTGATGAGGTTCTGCAGCATGGTGGGCCAGGCGAGCATCCACACGGCGCCCAGCAACGGGCCTTCGACGATGGAGCGATCGAGCGGACGCGCGGGTCGAGCGACGGTGGCCACGCTACACCGCGCGCTGCTTCCACCGGCCGCGGCGGAACAGGACCACGGCTACGAGGGCGAATGTCGAGTATCCGATCATGATCGCGAGGAACGCTCCCAGCGGCGCATGCAGCACCATGCGTGCCAGGACGTACGCCAGGGGAATTTCCCACAACCAGAAACAGGCAACGTTGATCCACGTGGGAGTCCACGTGTCGCCGGCGCCGTTGAACGCCATGGTCAGCACCATCCCGAGCGCGTAGAACACGAAGCCGTAGCTCATGGTGCGCAGCGCTTGCGCGCCAATCGGGGCCGCAGCCGCGTCGTGCGTGAACAGCCCGACGATCGGCCCGGCAAGAGCGACAAAGACCACCCCCACGAAGCCCAGCACGATCATGTTGTACCGTCCGGCGATCCACACGGCGCGTTCGGCACGATCGGGGTCCTTTGCGCCCAGCGATTGCCCCACCAGCGTCGCTGCGGCGTTCGCCAGCCCCCAGGAGGGCAGCAGGCAGAAGATCACGAGCCGGATCGCGATCGTATAGCCGGCGAGCGCGGCACTCCCGAACGTCGAGATGATCCGCACGATCCCGACATAGCTCGCGGTGCCCACGAACACCTGAAACGTCCCGGAGCCCGAGAGATTGATGAGGTGCGCCATGATGGCGGGACGCAGCACCAGATCGGGGCGGCGCACTGTGACGCGTGCGTCGCCGCGGCTCAGCCGATAGAGCTGGTACAGCACGCCGCAGCCGCGCCCGATCGTCGTGGCAATCGCCGCGCCCGTGACGCCCAGCCGCGGGAACGGCCCCACACCGAAAATCAGGCAGGGTCCCAGCAGGATGTTGATCCCGTTGGCGAACCACAGCACCCGCATCGCGATCGCCGCGTCGCCCGAGCCGCGGAAAATGGCGTTGATGAGAAACAACAGCAGGACCGTCGCGCTCCCACCCAGCATCGTGCGGGTGTAAGTGGAGCCGATCGCCGTTACGGCCGGCGACGCCCCCATGACGCTGAGCAGTCGTGGAGCGAGCGAGATTCCGAGCACCGCTACGATCGCCGCGACGACGAGTCCCAGGGCGATGCCCTGCACGGCTGCCTCGGCCGCGGCCTCCGGACGCTTCTCTCCGATGCGCCGGGCCACGACGGCCGCCACGCCGATCGACAATCCCATCGCCGCCGTGTACACGAGGGTCAGCATCGATTCGGTGAGCCCGACCGTCGCGACGGCATCGGGCCCGAGGTGCGAGACCCAGAACACGTCAGCCACGGCGAACAGCGACTCCATGACCATCTCGAGCACCATCGGGATGGCGAGCAGCACGATCGCCCGGTTGAGCGATCCCGTCGTGTAGTCGTGCGGCACGCCGCGCACGGCGTCGCGCACCACCGACCACACGCTGTCCCGGACGGGTGCCGCGGGAGCGGCTTGCGTGAGCTGCGGATTCATTTCGGCCCTCCCGCCCGCCGGCGGGCAAAGATGACCCCGGCGAGGCAGAGCGCCCCGCCGAGCACGGCGATGAGCTGCGGCACTTCTCCGAGCAGCAACCAACTCATCCCGATCGTGAGCGGCGGGACGAGGTAGGCCAGGGCGGCGAGACGGCTCGCTGTGCCGCGCGCCAACGCGTACGCCCAGCTGGTGAACGCGATGGACGTGGGAAATACACCGAGGTAGGCCATCCAGGCGAGGTCCCCCGGCGCCACGGTGCGGACGTCGTGCACGAGCCGAGAGGCATAGGGCAGGCAGCACAGGGCACCGATGACGCAGCAGGTCCACGTCACTTGCAGCGCCGAGAGCCTTGCCAACACCGGTTTCTGCGCCACGACGCCTCCGGCCGACGACGCCGTGGCGACGACGCACAGCAACACCCCCCACCAGGGGGCATTCCCCGACCGTGTGGCGAGCCCGATGCAGACCACTCCCAGGAACGCCACCGCACCGCCAACGATGAGCCCTCGGGTCAGGTGCTCCTTGAGGAACAGCGCCGCCAGTGCCATGATCATGAGCGGCGCGATGTTCACGACCATCGCCGCGGTGCCCGCGTCGACGGCGCGCTCGGCGGTATTGAGGGCCACGTTGTACAATCCGAACCACAGGAAGCCGGCGAGGCAGAGCAGGCCCAGCTCGCGCCTGGTGGGACGAATCGCGCCGCGGCGCAGCAGCAGCAGGCCGAGCAGCACGCTCCCGATCGTGAGCCGGCCCAGCGCCAGCGCCCCCGGTGCAATGGTCCGCGTGGCCGCGCGAATGCCGACGTAGGCCGACGACCAGAGACAGATTGAAACGAGCGCCGCTGCCAGTGGCCGCCAGTCGCTCGATTCGCTAGTGTTTTCAGGTCTCATGGCAGTACCGAACATATCCCGAAAGCAGCAGGGTGGCAACCAAAACGGCTGATTCACACGGGATCAGGACATGTGCAGAAACATCAAGACGCTCGCCAACTTCGAGCCGCCGGCAACGAACGACGAAGTTCACGCCTCGGCGCTGCAGTTCGTCCGCAAGTTGAGCGGAGCGACGAAACCGTCGCACGCCAACGAAGCGGCGTTCAACGCGGCGGTGGAGGAAGTGACCGCCGTGGCGCGGCGCCTCATCGATTCGCTGACCACGAGCGCACCGCCCCGGAACCGCGAAGTGGAAGCGCGGAAAGCGAAAGAACGCGCGGCGAGGCGGTTCGGCTGATATTATGACCGCAGCGATGTCATCCCGCACCGCCCTGACGCTCCGTGCCAGGCTCAACGGCCCCTGGCACCGCCCCGCGCTGCGCGTCTTCAGCGCCATCGTGCTCGCGCACCTCGCCGAGCACATCGTGCAGGCCTGGCAAGTGTACGTGCTCGGCTATCCGCTCATGGAAGCGCGCGGCATCCTGGGACAGTGGTTTCCATGGCTCGTCCATTCCGAGGTCATGCATTTCGGTTACGCGCTGATCATGCTGGCCGGCCTGTGGCTCTTCCTTCCGGGGTTCGTGGGGCGGGCGCGCATCTGGTGGCTGGCGGCGCTGCTGATCCAGTGCTGGCATTTCGTCGAGCATTCGCTGCTGCAGGTGCAAGTCATCTGCGGACACAATCTCTTCGGCAAGCCGGTTCCTACGAGCATCATCCAGCTGTGGATTCCGCGGCTCGAGCTGCACCTCTTCTACAACACGATCGTGTTCATCCCCATGGCAGTCGCGATGTATTACCACTTGCTCCCGCCGGCAGCCGATCGCCACCAGGCGCGCTGCAGCTGCGCTCTCCACGCGGGACCCGTGGCGGCGTGACGCTCGGTCGTACCGACTGGAAGGGCGTGGTCGGTGCGCTCGCTCTGCTGCTCGGGTCGGCGGCCCTGATCTTCGCGCACGATCTCTTCCTCAAGCCCGAGTCGTTTTTCCTCCCGCCCCAGAGCGACGTCCGCATCGCCGTATTGAACGGCTCGTTCATGGCGAGCGAAGCATCGGTGACGCCCGACCGGCTGCGCGACCTGAGTCTCGTGGGACCCGCGGGGCGGCAGCCGCTGCCGCGCGACGCCTGGAAGCCGCAGGGCGACTCGACTTGGCTCGTGGTGCACACCGGCGCCGCGGGGACGTACCTGATCGGCGCCTCGCTGTTCCGGCGCGAGCTGACCCTCCCGGCTGCAGAATTCAATGCCTACCTCAAGGAAGACGGCATCCCCGACGTGCTGGAGGCGCGCACGCGCGCAGGCGAATTGAACAAGCCCGCCCGCGAGCGCTACCAGAAGCACGTCAAGACACTGCTGCAGGTCGGCGAGCCGCGGAGTGATGCGTTCGCGAGCGTGCTCGGGTATCCCGCCGAGCTCGTGCCGCTCAGCAATCCCTATGGGGCTCACGTGGGAGAGACCATCGCGTTCCGTTGCCTGGTCGACGGCAAGCCGGCGGCGCGTCAGCTCGTGGTGGCCGGTGGAGAGCAGGGAGGCAAGCCGATCGCCGAGCGCTCGGCGCGCAGCGACTCGGAGGGCGTGGTGCGCTTCACGCTCGATGCGGCCGGGAAGTGGTACGTGAAGTTCATCCACATGGAGCCGGCGTCGCATGACAGCCTTGACTACGAATCGAAATGGGCGACGCTGACGTTCGAGCTGCGCTGATGTCTCGCCGCGTTTTCTTGTTGTCCCCGGCCAACTGCACCGGGAAACGGGCAGGGTGGCTGCTCCGCAAGGATGGCGGCTCTCCTCTGGCGCAGCGCCTGCGATCGGAAGGAGCGCCGATCGGCGAAATCTTCACCTTCATGAGCGGACTCTACTTTCGCGGCAAGCTGGCATACTCCCGCGCCTTTGCCGATCCGCAAGCCGGGTACGCAGGAATACTGGTCATCGTTCCCGGTCTCGGCCTTCGCCCGGCGGACATGAAGATCGATCTCCCGGGACTGCGCGCCATCGCTCGTGTGCGGGTCGATCTCGACGATCGTCGCTACGTCGGTCCGCTGCGTCGCGACGCCGCCCGACTCGCCGAGCACCTGGATGCTACGGACACTGTGGTGCTGCTCGGCAGCATCGCGACGCCCAAATACGTCGAGCCGTTGAAGGAGATGCTCGGACCCCGGCTGCGCTTTCCCGAAGAATTCATCGGGCGCGGCGACATGAGCCGGGGATCGCTGATGCTCCGTTGCGCGGCCGAGCGTCGCGAGCTGACCTACGTCGCGGACATGCCGGCGGGTAGCGCCGCGTGAGCAAGAGCGCCGGCGCCTTCCCCATCGCGCCGCCGATCGAGCCGATGCTCGCGAAGGCCGCCGAATCGATCCCCGAGACAGGCGCGTTTCTGTTCGAGCCGAAGTGGGACGGGTTCCGCGCCATCGTGTTCCGCGGGGCCACCGACCTCTACATCCAGAGCCGCGACCTGAAGCCGCTCGACCGCTACTTCCCGGACGTCCACGACACCCTGCTCGCGCAGCTGCCGAAAGGGTGCGTGATCGACGGCGAAATCGTCATCGCCACCTCCGAGGGACTCGATTTCGGCCTGCTGCAGATGCGCCTGCACCCCGCCGCGTCACGGGTCGCGAAGCTGGCCCAGGCGACGCCGGCGTCGTTCGTCGCGTTCGACGTGCTCGCCGCGAAGGGCAAGAGTACGATGGACCTGCCGCAGCAGGAGCGTCGTGCGATTCTCGAAAAAATGCTGGGGGATGCGCGCCCCCCGTTGCACGTAACACCGATGACGGATGACCGGGCGCTCGCCGTTCAATGGCTCGACCAGTTCGAGGGCGCGGGGCTCGACGGCGTCGTCGCCAAGCCGGTCGCCGGGGCGTACCAGCCGGGCAAGCGTGCCATGGTCAAGATCAAGCACATCCGCAGCGCCGATTGCGTCGTGGCGGGGTTTCGCTGGCACAAATCGGGGAAAGACGCCGTCGGCTCGCTGCTGCTCGGGTTGTACGATGACGAGCGGCAGCTGCAGCACGTCGGGGTGACGTCGTCGTTCACGATGACCATGCGCAAACAGCTGGTGCGGGAGCTGGCGCCGTTGCGCAAGAATGCGCTCGACAAGCATCCCTGGCGCGGCTGGGCCGAAGCGGAGGCCACCGGCCGGATGCCCGGCGGCCAGAGCCGCTGGAGCCAGGGGAAGGACCTGTCGTGGGAGCCACTGCGGATCGAGCGGGTGTGCGAGGTGAAGTACGACCACATGGAAGGCGACCGCTTCCGCCACGGCACCACGTTCCTGCGCTGGCGGCCCGACAAGGACCCGGCCGATTGCCGATACGATCAGCTCGAAGTTACCCGCCCGTTCGCCCTGAAGAAGGTCTTCGCCGCGAAGTCACGACCAGCCCGATAACTCCGGATCGTCGGGATCGAGCTTCCCCTGGCGCGGACGGAGCTTCGTGGGGACATGCTCGAGGTTGATGCGGATGCGGGTCCAGGTCGTGAAGCGTCCGCGCATCGAGTCGACGAGAATATCGGACGGCTCGAGGTGCTCCGCTGCCTTGGCGTGGCGTTTCTTCCATCGCTTTAATCCTTCGAGCGCTTCCTTCTTCATTCGCGAGCGACCGATCTCGATCAGAGGATGTTTCTCCGCTCGCGCCTTCGACGGCTGCACGCGCTTCGGCTCTCCGGGTTGCTTCCTGAAGTGGGGTGGCCAGGCGGCGTCGCCCAGTCCCGCCCGCTCGTCCTTCGCCGCCAGCTCGAGCAGCGCGTCGAGCGAGCCGACCTCGGCGTCGATACCGGCGTGGCGGTCGCCGATCGCGGCGAACCGTTTCGGCATCGTCGCCAGGGTGAAGTCCTCGGGGTTGCAATCGGGGACTTCGCTCCAATCGAGCGGCGCCGAGACGCGGGCCTCGGGGGTGGGGCGTACCGAGTATGCCGATGCCACGGTGCGATCTTTGGCGTTCTGGTTGTAGTCGATGAACACGCCGTGCCGCTCCTCTTTCCACCATTTGCTGGTCGCGAGTGCCGGCGCGCGCCGCTCCACCTCCCGGGCCAACGCGAGGGCGGCTCGGCGCACGTCGCCGAACTCCCAGCGCGGCGCGAGGCGGACCACGATATGCATGCCGCGGCTCCCCGATGTCTTGGGCCAGCCGACGAGCCCGAGGTCGGCGAGCGCCGCCCGCACGACCCCCGCCACCTCACGCACCTGCGGCCATTTGATTCCGGGGACGGGATCGAGATCGACCCGCAGCTCGTTCGGGTGATCCATATCGTCCGTGCGTACGGGGTGGGGATGCAGCTCGAGGCAGGCGAGATTCGCCATCCACGCGAGCGCCGCGGCGTCGCGCGGCACGACCTCTTCGGCCGTCCGCCCCGACGGGAACGACAGCGTCACCACCTCGATCCACGTCGGTCGCGACTCGGGCGCCCGCTTCTGGTAGAAGAACTCGCCCTTGATCCCGTTGGGATAGCGCACCAGCACGTTGGGGCGATCACCTGCGCCGCGCAGCGCTCCCTCGGCGACCGCGAGGTAGTACCGCACCAGGTCGCGCTTCGTGTACTTGGGCTTCGGAAACAGAATCTTGTCGGGATTCGAGAGTGTGACCTCGCGTCCCCCAACGGCGATGAGCTCGTTCTCGCCGCTCGCCGGCATGGCGGCGGATCGGGAGGAGGACGCGCGGCGCTTCATGGCAGGAGCGGACGCTCTTCGATCAGCTCGCGTGCCAGCGCTGCGAGGCTGTCGGCCAGGGCTTCGAGATTGCGAGTCCGGCGTGCGACACTCGCCTTGTAAACTTTACGCGCCACCCCATAGGTGCCGAGCAGCCACGCGGGGACGACGACAGGGATGAGGACCGGAAGGTGTGCGGCCATGAGCGCACTGAAGAAGATCCCGAACCCGCCCCCGCCCACCCCTCCGCCGATCGGGCCGAACACCGCGCCGATGAGCCGGCCGAGGCTTTCCTGGATCGTGATTCGCGTTCGTCCGCGACGGATGTCGACCATGACTCCCAGATCGCCCAGCGCGCTGCCCAGCGCCTGGGAGACGGACCACGACATCGAGCGGCCGAGCGTGCCGACCTGGCCCACATTGCCGGTTCGCCGCCGGATCTCGTCGACGAGGACGGGGAAGTCGGCGTTCGACAACTCCCCCTCCACGATGCGCTCGTACACGATGCGCGTAGGAGCGCCGACCCACGGGTTCCGGGGGGGCGTCTCGATTGGTGCGACCTGGTTGCCGGGGGCTGCCGGGGGGCGGGCGGTCACCGAGCGGGCGGCCGCGCGAATGTGCTTGGGTGCGATGCCGACCTCCCCCGCGAGCGCTTCCACGCCGCCGATCGTCATCGCGTCACCGGTGGAGGGGTTCGACGCTTCGAGCTCGCTGGCGCGCTTGACGATCTCCTGCACCTCGCCGCCGGAGTAGCGGCGGCGCGGGGCCGCGGCGGCGCCGGTCAGCTCGTCGAGCAACGCCCGCGGTGATTCCGTCCGCTGGTCGAGCCGGATCGCCGTCGCGCGCGCCAGCGCCGCCTCGATGCGGCTGCCCAGATCGGTGAGTCGGGAGCGGTGCGAGGGAGCCGCCTCGAGAAAGCGTCCTGCTCGCACAGCGTCTTCCGTCGGCCAGCGACCGGGGATTTCGCCGACCAGCATCTCGTAGATCACGACCGCGAGACTGTAGACGTCGGTGCGCTCGTCGAGATCGGTCAGCCCCGCCGCCTGCTCGGGGCTCATGTACCCGGGCGTGCCGAGGGGGAACCCGGTGCGCGTGAGATTGACGTCGCCGGCGGCGGTGCTCACTGCTTTGGCAATGCCGAAGTCCGCCACGATGGGGTGTCCCTGGGAGAACAGGATGTTCTCCGGCTTGATGTCGCGGTGCAGCACGTGCATGCGATGCGCGTAGGAGAGCGCGTCGGCCACGGGCTGCGCGATCGCGAGCGCCTCCCCGGGCTCGAGGCGCCGCCCGACAGGCAGACGCTGGCGCAGCGAGCCGCCTTCGACGAAAGGCATCACGTAGTAAAGGAACCCGCCCGCGTCCCCCGAGTCATGCATGCCGAGCACGTGGGGGTGATTCAGCCGCGCGACGATCTGGATCTCGGTGAGAAACCGGTCGCTCCCGATAGACGCGGCAAGATCGGAGAGCAGCACCTTGATCGCCACCTCGCGCTGGTGCTTGCGGTCATAGGCGAGATAGACGCTCGCCATGCCGCCACGACCGAGCAGGTGGCGCAGCTCGTAGCGATTCCCCAGGGCCTCCTGCAGCGCGGCCGGATAGGCTTCGGTCACGCGGCAGAATATACGGTGCGATCAGGCGGTGGACGCGCGGCCGTACCGTAACAGGACGTTGCCCGAAGGAAACGGCTTCGCTTCGAGCAGCGTGAGCCGCAGACTCTGCGGCACGCCGCTCAGCAGCGAGCGCCCGTCCCCGAGCAGCAGCGCGTTGACGACGAACTGATACTCGTCGATCAACCCGTGCCGCGTGAGCAGGGACGCGATCGAGCCGCTGCCGAAGATCAGCATGTCGCTCCCGGGCTGGCGTTTCAGCGTCTCGATCTCGCGCGGATCGAAGGTGCGCACGAGGGTCGAGTTGCTCCACGTCACCGCCTGTCGCGTGCGCGAGAACACGATCTTCTTCGCCGCGTTGATCCAGATCGCCATGCCGCGCATTTCCACCGACCGACCGGGGCCGTGCGGGCTCGGCGCGGTCTGCGAATCGTCGAGCGCGTGGGGCCAGAACGATTCGAACTGCTCGTAGGTGCGACGGCCGAACAGGATCGTGCCCGGATCGGTTCCGCTTCCGAGGGCTGCCGAGCGATCGGCATCGGCCATGATCGAGCGGTCGAGCTCCGGGTCCTGGATCACCCAGCCGAGGCCGCCGTCCGCGCCGGAGTAGAACCCGTCGGCACTCACGTTGTTGAACGCCACGATGCGTCGCATGCATCACTCCTTCGTGATTCTCGCCTCGGTGGATTGACCGACGGGGCGGATCTCCACCGTCGCACCGCCCGTGACCATCGGGCAGCCGCGCGCCAGCTCGATGGCCAGGGCCATATCACGCGCCTCGATCATGATGAACCCCAGGACCATGTCCTTGGCTTCGGCGTAGGGGCCGTCAGTGATGACTCCTCCCTTGCCTCTCACCACGTGGCCAGTGGGCTCGAGCGGCAGTCCCGGGTCCTTCAGATGGCCCTTCTGCTCCAGATCTTTGAACCAGGCCATCATGGCCTGTAGACTCTGTTGAGCACGCTCCGGCCCCATCGCTTCGCGCATCTCAGCCGCCGAGGCTCGGAACAAGAAGGCGAACTGGCTCATCGGACTGGTCTCCTCATGCGGTCAACCATATGACGAACGGGTCCCGGCTTTCCGGACAACGCTGGCGGGGCTCACATCGTGACGGCATCTTGGTCCACACCTCCGTTCAATCTTAGGCACCATCCTATGCGTCGCTCGAGTCTCGCACTGCTTTCAATGGCCCTCGTTCCCTGGGCTCATTCCCGCGGACAATCGACAAACGACCACCGGGTGCGCGTCGCCCAAGGAATAGTCGAAGGCATCGACGCCGCGAAGCCGGGCGTTCGCGCCTTTCTTGGCATTCCCTACGCCGCTCCACCGGTGGGTGACAAGCGGTGGAGAGCGCCCGAGCCGCCGGCGTCATGGCGGGGCGTCCGTGGGGCAGGAAAGTTCGGCAACCGCTGCATCCAGACGCATCCCTGGCCCGACATGCTGTTTCAGAGCGCTGCCGAGAGCGAGGATTGCCTGACCCTCTCGGTGTGGACACCGGTGAAGCCCGGGGACCATCTCCCGGTGATGGTCTGGATTCATGGCGGCGGCTTTTTCTCTGGTGCGAGTGACGAGCAGCGGCACGACGGCTCGGCACTCGCCTCGAAAGGCGTCGTGCTGGTGGCGATCAACTACCGGCTCGGCGTCCTGGGTTTCCTGGCGCATCCCGGGTTGACCGCCGAATCGCCGCAGCATGCCTCGGGCAACTATGGGTTGCTCGATCAAATCGCCGCGCTGCGCTGGGTGAAAGCCAACATCGCCGCCTTCGGCGGCGACCCGAACAACGTGACGATCTTCGGTGAATCCGCTGGCTCTTTGGCGGTGAGCGCGTTGATGGTATCACCGCTCGCGCGCGGGCTGTTCCACAAGGCAATCGGCGAGAGCGGAGCGTTTGCGGGTGGACGTGGCTCCCTGCACCTCGCGGACGCGGAGCGTCGCGGCGCCGAGCTGGCGAGCGCAATGGGTGTCGCCTCCCTCGCCCAGCTGCGGGCGACCCCGCCCGCAAAAATCATCGATGCGCTGGGCACGGATTTCGGGAGGTTCTGGCCCATCGTGGATGGGTATGTGTTGCCGTCGGATCCCGAGAGTGTCTACACGGCGGGGAAGCAAAACAAGGTTCCGTTGCTCGCCGGCTGGAATTCCGCCGAGATCAAGCTGCCGCCCACTACCGTCGCCGCGTTCGAGCAGCAGCTGGCGACGGCGTTCCCGCAGGATCTCGATTCGGCACGTGTCGAGTACCCGGCCTCGGACGACCGTCAGGCCCGACTCTCGGCGATCGCCCTCGCCAGCGACAATTTCATCGCGCACGGCACCTGGAAGTGGATCGAGCTGCACGCGGCGACGGGGGGAGTGCCGGTGTACCGCTACCTCTTCGATCAGCCGATGCCCGGCGACTCGGGCCCGCCGCCTGCCGACGATCCCGGTGCGGCACACGCGATGGACATCGAATACGTGTTCGAGACGCTCGACTCGCGCCACCTTGCCTGGCAGGACGTGGACCGCAAGGTCGCCGACCTGACCGCGACGTTGTGGACCAACTTCGCCAAGACGGGGGACCCCAACGGTCCCGGTGTACCCACCTGGCCCAGGTGGAACGCGCCGGGCGAGAAGCGGCTGATGCGGATCAACGCCCATTCCGCCGCGGAGCCCGAGCGGGACAGGGCCCGGCAGGAATTCCTCGACCGGCTGGCGCGGCGCAAGCAGAGTACCGGGCAGTAAGGGAACCCGTCACCCGCGCCCCAGCGCGGCAATCATCTCCGCCACGCTGGTCACCTTGAGCCGCGGCCGGCCGAGGGCCTTGCCGCGCTCGGTCTCGAGGCGGTCGAGCTTTTGCCAATCGGGAAACGTCACCAGGGCTGGCTGTCGCTGACGCAGCAGCGATTCGATTGCCGTCCGCGACTCGGAGGGTGACGGCCCCGCGCCGTTGCGCGCGTCGGCGAGCATCGCGGTCGCCGTCTCGGCGGCGTCCGGTTTGTTGGTGCCGATCACGCCGGTCGGACCCCGCTTGATCCATCCGGACACATAAAGACCGGGCGCGACACGACCGCCGTCGTTCGGGACGATGGCGGCGCGCTCATCGAACGGCAATCCGGCAATCGGCATGCCGCGATAGCCCACCGACCGAAATACCAGTCCCACTGGGAGTTCTTCAAACTCCGTTGTCGGCTCGGCCCGAGCGGCGCCGTCTTTACCCGTAACGAGGCGGTTGCGCACCAGACGCATGGACCCCACGCCACCGCGGTCGTCAGCGATCAATTCCACGGGCGAGACAAGGAAGCGGATCGTGAGGAGTTGTCGACGCCCTGCACGCGGCCGCGTGGAGAACTCGCGCAGGATTTCCACCTTCTTTGGCGCCGAGTGATCGTCGCCGCGGTCCAGCTCCGCCTGGCTCACCGGGTCGAGTACCACTTCCTCCGGCAGGACGCGCACATCGGCGCCGGGGAGCTCGCCCAACTCCTTCACCTCGGGATTGGTGAAGGCCGCCTGCACGGGACCGCGGCGTCCCAGCAGGTAGACCTCCTTCACCCGGCTCGCGCGCAACGCGTCGAGCGCGTAGGGCGCGATGTCGGTCTCGGCGAGCTCCTCGTCGGTGCGGCACAGGATGCGGGCGACGTCCACGGCGACGTTACCGACGCCGACGACCGCCACGCGTTCCACCGAGAGGTCGAACGTCCGGTCGGTGAAGTCCGGATGGCCGTTGTACCACGCCACGAATTCGGTCGCCGGGTGGCTGCGCGCCAGATCCTCACCGGGGATGCCCATGTGCCGATCGGTCTGGGCGCCGGTGGTGAAACAAATCTGATGGTAGTGCCGGCGGAGATCGTCGAGGGTGACGTGGCTGCCGACGTCGACGTTGCCGAAGTAGCGGAATCCCGGACGTGCCGCCGTCTTGTCGAACTGGCGTGTGACGTTCTTGATCTTCTCGTGGTCGGGGGCGACGCCGAAGCGCACCAGCCCGTATGGCGTGGGCAAGCGCTCGTACAGGTCGACCGTGACCGGCACGTCGTTCTGCGCGAGCAGCTTCTCGGCGAGAAAGAAGCCCGCCGGCCCGGCACCGATGATGGCCACGCGCAGCGCATCCGGGAGTGTCATTGGGGGGGTCATGGCGCACACAATCTATCCGTTTGCGGCACGGCGGTTCATTTTTGGCGGCACCCATGACAGATGCCGTGCGCCTGGCGGTCGCCCTGGACGGCCGCTACACGATCGAGCGCGAGCTCGGGGCCGGCGGCATGGCGACGGTGTATCTCGCCCGCGACCTGAAACACAATCGCCACGTCGCCCTCAAGTTGCTGCACGCCGATCTGGCCCAGACCGTCGGCGCCGAGCGGTTCCTGCGCGAGATCCAGCTGGCTGCGAAACTCAGCCATCCACACATCCTGCCCTTGTTCGACTCGGGGGACGCGAAGGGTTTGCTCTACTACGTGATGCCGAACGTGGACGGTCAGTCGCTACGCGACCGGCTGTCGCGGGAGCGGCAGCTCGCGGTCGACGAGGCGGTTCGAATTGCTGGAGAGGTCGCGGGAGCGCTGGACTACGCGCACCGCCATGGCGTCGTCCATCGCGACATCAAGCCCGAGAACATCATGCTCCAGGACGGCCACGCGCTCGTGGCCGACTTCGGGATCGGCAAAGCGTTGTCCGACGTCGAAGGTCAGGCATTCACGCAGACCGGTGTGAGCGTCGGGACGCCGGCGTACATGAGTCCCGAGCAGGCGGCGGGGGAGAGCGTCGACGGTCGCAGCGACCTCTACTCGCTGGGTTGTGTGCTGTACGAGATGCTCGTCGGCGAGCAGCCGTTCACGGGGCCGACGGTGCAAGCGGTCATCGCCAAGCGATTCGTGCAGACGCCGGCCGATGTCTCGGCCTTACGCGAAGGGGTGCCCCGTCCCCTCGCCCGTGCCATCCAACAGGTGCTCGCGCGCACCCCGATCGACCGCTACCACACGGGAGCGGATCTGGCGGCGGCGATGCGGGCGCCGGACACGCCGGTCGCCGCGGCCTCTCGTCCCGCGGCGCCGGAGAAGTCGATCGCGGTGTTGCCGTTCGCGTCCATGAGCACGGACCCTGAAAACGAGTTTTTCGCAGACGGGATCACGGAGGAGATTCTCAACGCGCTCTCGCAGATCGCCGAGCTGCGGGTCGCGGGACGCTCGTCGAGCTTCTCGTTCAAAGGAAAGAACCAGGACCTGCGCCAGATCGGCGAGGCGCTCAACGTGCGCACGGTGCTCGAGGGTTCGGTGCGGCGCGCGGGAAACCGCGTGCGCATCACGGCGCAGCTCGTGGACGTCACTGACGGGTTTCACCTCTGGTCGGAGCGCTACGATCGCGAGATCGCCGATGTCTTCGCGGTGCAGGACGAGATCGCGGCAGCCATCGCGGCGAAGCTGAAGACGACGCTCGCCGCCGGCGCGGAGGCGCGGGCGCAGCGGGCGACGGAGAACATCGAAGCGTACCAGGCGTACCTGAAGGGACGGGCGCTGTTGTACCGGAGGGGACCGTCCACCAAGCTGGGGATGAAGTTGATGGAGAAAGCGCTCGAGCTCGATCCCACGTACGCTTTGGCCTGGGCGGGACTGGCCGACGCCAACAGCCTGCTCGGCTACTACGGAAATACCCCGCCCGAGGTAGCGGCCGCCAAGGCGCGCGAGGCGGTCACCGAAGCGCTGCGGCATGGTCCCGATCTCGCAGAAGCCCACACGGCGCGCGGTCTGCAGGCACTGTTGTTTGAGTGGGACTGGGCGACGGCAGAGCAGTCGTTCCGGAAGGCGCTCGAGCTCAACCCGGGATACATCCAGGCGACCGCGTGGTATGAGCTGTTCTATCATGGATTCGCCTGCGGCCGCTGGAGCGAAGCGCTCGTCGCCCTGAAGGAATGCCAGGCGCGGGACCCGCGATCCGCGTATGTCGCCACGATCGTCGCCATCTGCTACGCCGGCTACTCGAGCGATCCCGAAATGGAGCGGTGGATCGAGCTCGCCGAGCAGCTCGATCCCGATGCGTTCCTCACCCTCTGGGCGCGGCAGCTCGTGATGACGTCGATGCTCGATGTCGCTCGCGGTGTCGAGGCGGGGAACGTCGCGCTCGCCGCGTCCGGGCGTCATGTTTTCCCCCTGTTGATGCTGGGGCTGTTTCTCGCGACGACGGGGGACATCGAGGGGGCGCGCGCCCTGTATGACGAGGCGTGTGCACGACAGCGGCGCGAATACGTGCCACCGACCGCACTGGCGTTGCTCGAAGCTTCGCTCGGCGACAAAGAACAGGCCCTGGTGCATTGCCGCCAGGCGATCGCCATGCGCGACCCGCAGTTCATCATCTTTTCACTCGGATGGCCCAATACTAACGCGTTGCGCGCGTACCCGGAGCACATGGAGATGCTGAAGGAGATCGGGCTCCCGGGCGCTCTCAATGGCTGACGACATCGCTGCCGTACCCAAGCTCCCTTCGCAGCGTCATCTGTTCGATATCCCCGAGGATGTTTCCTACCTCAATTGCGCGTACATGTCGCCGCTGCTCAAGCGCGTCACCACGGCAGGACAACGCGCGGTCGCTCGGAAGGCGCATCCCTGGGATATCACCGCGGCGGATTTCTTCTCGGAGGTGGAACAGGCGCGCCGGCTCTTCGCCACGCTGCTGGGCGGCGGCGCCAGTCCGGACGACGTCGCGATAGTGCCGGCGCTGAGCTATGCGATGTCGGTGGCGTGTGCCAACATCCCGATCACCCGGGGTCAATCGGTGTTGCTCCTGAACGAAGAGTTTCCGTCGGTCATTCTGCCGTGGCGGGAGCGCGCTCGAGAAGTCGGCGCGACTGCGGTGCTCCTCCCCAGGCCCGAGGACGACGACTGGACTCGTGTCATCCTCGACGCGATCGACCGGCGCACCGCTGTGGCCGCGCTGCCGGCACTGCACTGGACGGACGGAGCTCTGATCGACCTGCCGCGGGTGGCGACGCGCTTGCGCGAGGTGGGAGCGGCTCTCGTGGTGGACGCCACGCAGTCTCTCGGGGCGATGCCGTTTCCGCTCGCGGAGGTGCAGCCCGACTTTCTCGCGGCGGCTGGTTACAAGTGGCTGCTCGGACCCTATAGCCTGGGCTTTCTCTACGTCGCGCCCCGGCACCAGCGCGGCAGGCCGATCGAATACAACTGGATCATCCGCGCCGGCTCCGAGGACTTCACGAGACTCTCGAACTACGAGCGCGCGCTCGAGCTTCGTCCGGGAGCGCGGCGCTTCGATGTCGGCGAAACGTCCAACTTTGCGCTGATGCCGATGGCGATCGCTGCCCTGGAGCAGCTGCTCGAGTGGGGTGTCGCGTCCGTCGGAGATACGATCCGGGTGCTGACCGACGCGCTGGTGCGAAGGGCGGCGGAGATTGGACTCGATGCGGTTCCGGCGGCGCGCCGCGCGCCGCATTATGTGGGACTCCGCTTCCCACGGGGCGTGCCGCCGGATCTGCCACAACGCCTGGCGGCCGACCGGATCTACGCGAGTGTGCGCGGCCGCAGCGCACTGCGAGTGACGCCCCATATCTACAACACGGAGGCCGACATCGACCGCCTGATCCGGGCGATCGGGAGCGTGGCGTCGTGACGCACGGTCGGGCGGTTCGAGACGGGATCGTACTGCTGGCGCTCGCGGCTGCACCTGCTCGCGGACAATGCCCCGACGGCTCGCCGCCGCCGTGCGGTCGCTCCGTTCGCGCCGCGGTGCCACCCACGAGCCTCGCCGTCCTCTACTTCGAGAATGGGTCGCACGACTCGGCGGACGCCTATCTCGCGGACGGCATCACAGAAGAGATCATCAGCCGTTTGAGTGAAGTCGGACGCCTGCAGGTTAAGTCGCGCTATCAGGTGCGCCGCTATCGGACTGATACCACGGAAAACACCGCGGAGATCGGTCGCCAGCTGGCGGTGGCACGCATCGTCACCGGATCGGTGCGCCGCGCCGGCAATCGGCTGCGCGTAACCGCCGAGATGGTGCGTACCACGACGGGCGACGTGGTCTGGAGCGAGCGCTACGACCGCGCCGACACCGATGTGCTGTCGCTGCAGGGAGACCTCGCCAGCGCCGTCGCGACCGCCGTCACCGGGCACCTCCTCCCGGCCGAGCGCCAGGCACTCGCCGCGCAGCCGACACGCAACCCGGCGGCGTACGATGCGTACCTACTGGGGCGTTACTACTGGGGCCGGCGCACCGCGGCGGATCTGGTCACGGCGGCAGCCCATTTCGAACAGGCGATCCGGGCCGATTCGAGCTACGCACTGGCCTGGTCCGGGCTGGCTGACGCCTACGTGCTTTTTCTCCCTTCGGAGTACGACGTTCCCGGCATCAACCCCGATTCCATCCTGACCCTGGGCGAGCACGCGGCGCGCCGGGCGCTCGCATTAGCTCCGCAGCTCGGTGAGGCCTACACCTCGTTGGGTGAGATTCTCGAATACCGCCTGCAATGGACAGAAGCACGCGCCGCATTCGAGCGCGGCGTTGCCCTGAGCCCTCGCTATCCGACGGCACACCTCTGGTACGGCTACGATCTGATGGTCTGGAACCGCTGGGAAGACGCGGTCCGGGAGATTGATTTCGCCCGGCAGCTCGACCCGCTTTCCACGGTCACAATCGTGTCGCTTGCCGCGGCGTACGACGGAGCCGAACGCGCACGCGAGGCCACCGCAACGTTCGAGCAGGCGAAGGTCCTGGCGCCG
>DATFSB010000489.1:0-9228 GCA_035262825.1 Gemmatimonadales bacterium
GCGGGGTGGTGGCACGGCGTCCTGGGCGTGCTGCTCACCGTCTTCGCCGGCGCGCTCTTCGGCACCCTCATCTTCGTGCCGCTGTCGCTTCGGAAAAAGCGTCTCGTGCCGTTCGGGGTATTTCTCGCCGTGGGCGCCGCCGTGACGTACATCTGGGGCGACCTCATCTTCGACTGGTATCGGCGATTCGTGAGCGGTGGATGACGTGAGCGATCCGTTGGCGGGGTTGTTCGAAACCGGCGACGTGCTCGAGCGCGTGGGGATCGACCTCACCGCCCAGGCGCGGCGCGGCGACCTCGAGCCGGTGCGCTGCCGCGAGGCGGAAGTGTCCCGGGTGATGGACATCCTGCTGCGGCAGAGCAAGAACAACCCGGCGCTGGTGGGCAAAGCCGGCGTCGGCAAGACGGCGATCGTCGAAGGGCTGGCGCAGCGCGTTGCCGCGGGCGAGGTGCCCCCGGCGCTGAAAGACACGCGGGTGTTGGCCCTCGACCACGTGGCGCTGCTCGCCGGCACCGCGTTCCGTGGCCAATACGAAGAGCGCATCCGGCGGCTCGTCGAAACCCTCGCCGCCGACCCCGATCTGATTCTGTTCGTCGACGAGCTGCACAATCTCATCGGCCAGGGCACCGCCATCGGCGCCGCCATGGACGCGGCCAACATGCTGAAGCCGGCGCTGGTGCGCGGCGACATCCGTGTGATCGGCGCGACGACTGGCGAAGAATACGACAAGTGGATCCGCACCGATCCGGCGCTGGAGCGCCGTTTCCAGCCGGTGCTGGTGACGGAGCTCGACGCGATCCAGACCTGGGAGGTGCTGGTGGCGCGCCGGCCGCGGCTCGAGCGCCATCACGCCGTCGCGATCACCGAGGACGCCCTCAAAGCCGCCATCGTCCTCACCGATCGCTTCGTTCCCGAGCGCGCCCGTCCCGACAAGGCGATCGACGTGCTCGACGAAGCCTGCGCTCACGCTCAGGCGACGGTGCGCGTCGGCCCCGAGCTCGAGCGCCTGATCCGTGAGCGCCGTAAAGTGGACGCGATGATCCGGCGCGGGCTGACGCACGAGCGGGGTTCCGATGACCCGCTGCCCGATCTGGGCACGATGCTGGACCGCATCGGGGAGGAGATTCAGAAACTCCTGGGAGGGGAAGCGCGCGAACAGACCGGGGAAGCCTCGTCCCCCTCGACCCCCGCATCTCCCCGTCCTGCCCCGACTCTCTCCGAGCGCCGCGACGAGCTCGATCGCCTGCTGCGCGCCGAGCTCGAGAGCCACGGCGTCGTCGTCACCGGACACGACGTGGCGCGAGTAGTGAGCACCGCCGTCGGCAAAGGCATCGAATGGGCCGGCTGACCCTCCTCGCCGCCGCCCTTGTGGGCGGTGGTATGTGGGGGTGTCGGGAGCGCGCGCGGGCGGTGCAATCGGAGGCGTCGCTGATCGACCTGGTGCGCCAGCTGCAGACACAGGCCGAGCGCATTACCGGCCTGCGCTTCAAGCACCCGGTCGCGGTCCGGCTGCGCTCCCGGGTACAGGTGCGCGACTACGTCACGCACATGTTCGACAAGGACCTTCCGCCCGCCGAGCTGGCGGGTGCCGTGGCGGCCTACAAGCTGTTCGGGTTGATCCCCGATTCGCTCGACCTGCGCGCGACCTACATCGCGCTGCTCACCGAGCAGATCGCCGGCTACTACGACCCCGATTCCGGCGCGCTCTTCATTCCCAGCGATCAGTCGGACCTCGCCCGCGTACGCCTGACCGCCTCACACGAGCTGGTCCACGCGCTGCAGGACCAGTACGCGTCGCTCGACTCCATCCTCCACCAGCGCAGGCACAACGACCGCCTGCTCGCCGCCTCGGCGGTGCTCGAAGGCCAGGCGACGTTCTACCAGATTCCGATTCTGATGCCGGAGCAGCACCCCGAGACACTCCCCGACCACTGGTTCTGGCGGCAGCGCGCGGTTCTGGCGCAGCAGCAGGCGGAGATGCCGCAGTTGTCCGGCGCACCGCTGTGGCTGCGGGAGCGCACCATCTTTCCCTACCTCGGCGGAGCCGACTTCATCGGCTGGTACGTGCGCACCCACCACGGGCAGGAACCGTACGGCGCGAATATGCCGGTCTCGACCGAGCAGATCCTGCATCCCGATCGCTACGCGACGAGGGACGACCCCGTCGCCCTCGCGTTCCCCGCGCACGTCCCGGATACGCTGCGCTACGAGGACGATCTGGGAGAGTTCGAGATCGGGCTGTTGTTCGCGCAGCTCATGGGCGACCCCAACGACGACAAGGGCAGCGTCTATGCGCAGGGATGGGGCGGCGACCGCTACCAGGTGTACGGCCCATCGAGCAAAGCCGACGCCCTCGTCTGGTACAGCGTCTGGGACACGCCGGCTGCGCGGGACCGCTTCGTGCGCGGCCTGATCCGAGCTTGGACGGGGCGTCCAGCGGGACGCGCGAGCGGACGCCGGTCCACGGTTGAAGCTGTGACGGTCGACGGAGTTCCTGGGGCCCGGCTGGTGGACGCGCCAGAGACGTGGCATGGATGGAAAGCCCTGCCGGAGGTGCACGTCACCCGGTAGGGGTCGTGTGTCGCCGGGAGTGGGGGGCGCCGGACCGTTGGCCGCGGGGGCGCTCGACCCGGCCCACCGTTTCGGATGCAATGCCGGCCACAGGAGAGGATGTCCTGGTCGTGCGGCCCCCGCGGCCCCGCGTCCTAGCCCCCCACTCCCGGCGACTCACGTTTTCTCCACTCCATAGGCTCAACGCCGAGCATGCGTTTCCGGCACTTGGATTCATCAACCTCCCTAACTAACTTGCGTGGCTTATGTTTACGGCCCTGACCGAGCGTCTCTCGGGTGTGTTGAAGCGCTTGGTCGGCCGGGGCGTGCTGTCGGAGCAGGACGTCACCGACGCGCTGCGGGAGATCCGTCGCTACCTGCTGGAAGCGGACGTGAGTCTCGATGTCGCCCGCGACTTCGTCGAGCGTGTACGCGAGCGCGCCGTCGGCGTGGTGCAGCTCAAGACGGTGAGTCCGGGACAGCAGGTCGTGAAGCTGGTGCACGACGAGCTCACGGCCCTGCTGGGCGGCACGCGCCGCCCGCTCGAGTTCGCTTCGGTGGGCCCCTCGGTGCTGCTGCTTGTCGGGTTGCAGGGATCGGGGAAGACGACGACGGCCGCGAAGCTGGCGCGCCGTCTCAAGCTCGAGCAGAAGGCGCCGTGCCTCGTCGCCGCCGATCTGCAGCGACCCGCCGCGGTGGAGCAGCTGCAGCAGCTGGGCAGCCAGGCGGGGGTCCCGGTGCTCACCGGGACCGGGGACGTGGTGGACGTGGTCCGCGCCGCGGTGCGCGAGGCGGAGAAGGAGCGCTGCCGCAGCGTCATCGTCGACACGGCGGGCCGACTACAGATCGACGCGCCGTTGATGGACGAGCTGCAGGCGCTGAAGCGGGCGATCGCGCCGCGCGAGGTGTTGCTCGTCGCGGACGCGATGACGGGGCAGGACGCGGTGCGCAGCGCGCGGGGGTTTCACGACGGCGTCGGGCTCACGGGAGTGATCCTCACCAAGCTCGACGGCGACGCCCGCGGCGGTGCCGCGCTGTCGATTCACGGCGTCACCGGTGTGCCGATCGTCTACGTCGGCACGGGGGAGCGTCCCGACGCGCTCGAGCCGCTCGATCCCGCCCGTATGGCGGGGCGGATTCTCGGGCAGGGCGACGTGGTGGCCCTGGTCGAGAAAGCGGCGGCGACGATCGACCGGGCGGCGGCCGAGAAGCTCGAAAAAAAGGCGCGCTCGAAGCAGGGGATGGACCTGCAGGATTTTCTGGTGGCGCTGAAGCAGGCGCAGCAGATGGGGCCGTTGCAGCAGCTCGCGGGGTTGCTCCCCGGCATGTCGGCGAAAACGTTGCAGGGCGTGCCGGCCGACGACAAGCGGTTGCGCCACATCGAGGCGATCATCCTGTCGATGACGCCCCAGGAGCGCGCCGATCCGAAGATCCTCAGCGGGTCGCGGCGGCTGCGGGTGGCGAAGGGATCGGGCCGGCCGGTGCAGGAAGTGAATCGGTTGCTGGAGCAGTTCCAGCAGATGCGCAAATTTCTCAAACGGATGTAAGGGCAGACCATGGGAACTCGGATTCGGCTGCGGCGGGTGGGACGAAAGGGCCAGGCGTACTTCCGCATCGTGATCGCGGATCAGCGGGCCGCCCGGGACGGGCGCTCCGTCGCCACGATCGGCCATTACAACCCGCGCACCAACCCCGCCGTGCTCGAGGTGGACAAGGACCAGGCCGCGCAGTGGCTCGCCAAAGGGGCGACGCCCACCGACACGGTCCGGTCGCTCCTCAAGCGGGCCGGGGTGTTCGGCACACGCACCGCGTAGTCGCGCGGCTGCGCCGGCCCCACGGCCAGCACGGGGAGGTGTCGGTGATCCCCCTCGTGGAAGCCCCCGGGGCGGTGTTTCAGCCGAAAGCCGAGGTATACGTGGTGGACGAAGCGCGGCGCGTGCTGGCGGGCCCGCTGTTCGTCGCGCGGCGGCGGGCGTACCACCGCGAGTGGCTGATCGGATTCGCCGGGGTGACGTCGCGCGAGACGGTGGAGAGCTGGCGCGACCAGCTGCTGGCGGTGCCGGAGAGCGATGCTGGTCCTTAATGTCGTCACGCTGTTCCCCGAGTGGTTCGCGGGACCGCTGGCGGCGAGCATCCTGGGGCGGGCGGCGCAGCAGGGTCTCGCACGGTACCGGATCGTGCAGCTGCGCGACTTCACGCACGACCGGCACCACACCGTCGACGACGCGCCCTACGGCGGTGGCGCGGGAATGGTGCTGAAGCCGGAGCCGTTTTTCGAGGCCGTCGACAGTCTCGGCCGTCGTCCGGGATCCCCGCTGGTGTTGATGTCGGCGCGGGGGCGGCCGTTCACGCACGACGACGCGGTACGGTTTGCGGTGGCCGGGGAGGTGACGCTCTTGTGCGGCCACTACAAGGACGTCGACCAGCGGGTCGCCGACGGGTTGCCGGCCGAAGAGGTGTCGATCGGCGACTTCGTGTTGACGGGCGGGGAGCCGGCGGCGCTGTGCGTGATCGATGCGGTGGTGCGCCTGTTGCCCGGCGCCCTCGGCGACCACGAATCGGCGTCCGGCGATTCACATTATGAAGGAATGCTCGCGGCGCCGTCGTACACGCGGCCGCCGTTGTATCGCGGGCTGGCAGTTCCCGAGGTATTGTTGAAGGGTGACCATGCGGCGATCGCCGCGTGGCGTGCGGCCGAAGCCCGGCGGGTGACGCGCGAGCGCCGCCCGGACCTGTGGCGGCGGTCGGCCGACGAAGCGGACGCAGATGTACCGGACAGTCATTGAGGGTACGGGTATGGAGAAACTGAGCGCGCTCTCTCGCGAGGGCCTGAAAGAGAACATTCCGGCGTTCGATCCGGGCGACACCGTGCGCGTGATGGTGCGCGTGCGTGAAGGCGAGAAGGAACGGCTGCAGGCCTTCGAAGGGGTGTGCATCGCGCGCCGCGGCGGCGGGATCAACGAGACGTTCACCGTGCGCAAGGTGTCGGCGGGAGTCGGGGTGGAGCGCATCTTCCCGCTGCACGCGCCCGCGATCGCGGAGATCGAGCTGATCCGCAAGGGCCGCGTGCGCCGCGCCAAGCTCTACTTCCTGCGGCGGCTGGCCGGCAAGGCGGCGCGGATCCGCGAGAAGCGCGGCGCCGCCGGCCTCGCCGAAGCCGGCCCGGCGGCCGGCGGAGCGGGGGGAGCGGGGGGAGCGGGGGCCGCCGGGGCAGGGGCGCCCGAGACGTGAATCGCCGCCCCACGTTCGAGCGCGAGATCGCGCTTTGGAACGAGGGGGCCAGCATCGTCGCCGGGGTCGATGAAGCGGGCCGCGGGCCACTGGCGGGACCGGTGGTCGCCGCGGCCGTTGTCTTTCCGGTCGGGATGAAGCCGATCCGCGGCCTGCGCGATTCGAAGATCCTTCCGGCGGCCAAGCGCGAGCGCCTGGCCGTCGTCGTCCGCGCCCGCGCCGCCGCGGTCGGCGTCGGCGCGGCGAGCGTCCGGGAGATCGATCGCCTCAACATCCGTCGCGCCACCATCCTCGCCATGCAGCGCGCCCTGCAGCGGCTCGCTCTCGTTCCCGCCGGCGTGCTGGTGGACGGCCTGTGGCTCCCCGAGCTGGGCCGCCCGCACGACGCCATCGTCGACGGCGACGCGCTGTGCCAGTCGATCGCCGCCGCGTCGGTCATCGCGAAAACGGTGCGCGACCGGCTGATGTGCCGGCTCGCGGCGCGCTATCCGGTCTACGCCTGGCAGGAAAACAAGGGGTACGGGACGCCCGAGCATCTCGACGCGCTGCAGGTGCTGGGTCCGACGCGGCACCACCGCATGAGCTTCGTGCCGGTGGCTCAGCTTTCGCTCGCGCTCACCTGACGTGAGCCCCGAGCGGCGCCGTGGCAAGTCGCGGTGGACGATGGAACGCTTCATCGACGAGACGTTCGGCGCCAAGCCCCTGTTCCAGGCCTACCAGCTGACGCTCGACGCGTTGGAGCAGGTCGAACAGCTGCGCACCGCGCGTGCGGCGCCTGCGGCATGGCGCAGGCTCCGGACCCTGTTGGCGCGCATCGAGGAAGCGGCGCAGCTGCATCACTGGCACGACGAGCAGGACGTGATTGCGTCACTGCAGGTCCGCCGGGTCAAACGCACTGAGGTCGCGCGCCAGCTGAAAGCGGGGTTGCAGGAGCTCGAGCAGCGGCTGCACGATCGCCTGCTGGGCGCCGTCGTCACCCGGCTCGAGGGCCGGCGGCGCCCGACCTAGGAATTCCGCTTCAGCCCGCTCTTGAACTGCGCCAGCGGTCGGGTATTGAGAATGTCCGCCGCCTCGAGTCCCGCCCGCCGCGCCAGGTCGACCGCGTATTGCATGTTCGCGAGATTGCCCGGGTTGTGGCTGTCGGTCGACAGCACGAACCGCACACCATGCGTTTTCGCTTCGGCGGCGAGGGTCTCGGGGAGATCCATGCGCTCCGGGTGACCGTCGAGCTCCAGCAGGCAGCCGTGGTCGGCCGCCGCCCTGGCGACGGCGGCGAAGTCGAGCCGGTAGGACTCGCGCTTGCCCACGCGGCGGCCGGTGGGGTGGCCGATCGTGTCCACGGACGGGTGTGCGATCGCCCCGAGCACGCGCTTGGTCAGCGTAGCCTCGTCCTGCGTCATCCCGTAGTGAATCGAGGCCACGACGTAGTCGGCTTCGGCGAGCACATCGTCGGGGAGGTCGAGCGTGCCGTCCTCGAGGATGTCGAGCTCGACGCTTTTCAGGATCGTGAAGCCGCGCGCCTGCGCGTTCCAGGCGTCGATCGTCTTCCACTGGGCGCGCAGCCGCTTCGGGTCGAGGCCGAGCGCCATCGTGACCCGCTTCGAGTGGTCGGTGATGGCGCAGTAGGCGTAGCCCCGTGCGCGGCAGGTCTCGACCATCTGCTCGAGCGACGCCTCGCCGTCGGACTCGGTGGTGTGCATTTGCAGATCTCCCCGGATCTCGTCGAGCGTGACGAGCGTGGGGAGACGGTGTGCCCGCGCGAGCGCGATCTCGCCGCGCGCTTCGCGCAGCTCGGGGGGAATCCAATCGAGCCCCAGCTTCGCGTAGGCCTCCTGCTCGGTCGCGCCCGCGATGCGCCGCGTGCCCCGGTACACCCCGTACTCGTTGAGCTTGTACTTCTTGTCCTGGGCGATCTGCCGCAGCTCGATATTGTGCGCCTTGGAGCCCGTGAAATACATGAGCGCGGCGCCATAGGCGGCCGGCTCGACGACGCGCAGATCGACTTGCAGTCCGCCGCGCAGCCGTACCGTGACGCGTGTGTCGCCCCGTGACAGGATCTCGGCGACGTCGGCGTAGGCGGCGAAGCGCTCGATCGCCGCTTTCGGCGTCTTCGTGGTGACGAGGATGTCGAGGTCGCCGATCGACTCCTTGCGGCGTCGATAGCTCCCGGCGACCTCGAGATTCGTCAGTCCACCGCCCGCGCGCAGGTGGTCCACCAGCGCCCGAGCGTGCACCTCGGCCTCGGGGAGCAGCAGGCGGCGCTCGACGTGCAGGGCAGCGCCGAGCCCGGCGCGGATTTTCTCTTCCATCTTCGGGCCGAAGCCCGCGAGCTTGCGCACTTTCCCGGTCGAGAGCGCCTTCTCGAGATCGGGCGCCGACTTCACTTTGAGCTTCGTGTACAGCGTCTTGACGCGCTTGGGGCCGAGCCCCGGGATGCGCAGCAGGTCGAGCAGTCCCGAGGGCAGCTTGGCGACGAGCTCCTTGTGCAGCGGCAGCTCGCCGGTGGTGACGATGGCCGCGATTTTCTCGGCCAGGTCCTCGCCGATGCCGGGGATGTCGGTCAGGTCGGCGCCGCGGCGAACTTCTTCCTGGAGCGGCCGCGGGAAATCGCGCACGATGCGCGCTGCGTTGCGATAGGCGCGCACGCGGAACGGATTCTGGCTCTGGATCTCGAGGAGGTCGGCGACCTCGTCGAACAGGCGGGCGATGTCGGGGTTTTGCATCAGGTGTCGGCTGCCAGGGGTCAGGTATCAGGTGACTTCCTGACACCTGACACCCGACACCTGACACCGCTCTGGTTCAGCTCACCGTCACCTCTTTCATCATCCCATGCATCAGGTGCGGCTTGGCATCCTTCGCGTCCGGGACGAAACAGATGAACAGGTAATTTCCGGCGGCGAGGGTGCGCGTGAAGTAGCCGTGCTCCCCGGCGACGGGCATCGGTCCCACGAATCCGCCGACTTCCGTGGCCGGCGGCGGACCCTTCATCCCGGCGGTCATCCAGGCCTGGAAGTCCTTCGCGGTCTTCTTCGGCGCGAGCTGGAAGATCTGGACCTCGTGCACCTGCGGGCCCGCGTTCTCGACGCGGAAGGTGTGCGTGCCTGCCGTGATCGGTCCCGAAATGTCCCAGGTGTAATCCTTCTCCGTGATTGTGATGTCCGCGGTCGGCTCGGCGGCCAGCGGTCCCGTCGCGGCGGTGACCACCACGGGCTTCACCATGCCCTTGCTGGCGTGCGGTGTTCCGTCGGGGGATCCGACGAAGCAGATCAGTACGTAATTCCCCGCGGTCAGCGCCGCCGTCGCGTTGCTGGAATCACCCGGTTCGATCGTATTCGCGCCCATCGGGAAGCTCATCCAGCCGGGCACCTTCGCGTTCGGGTCCTTCATGAGATTCGCGACGTCGGCCATCGTCTTCCCCGAATCGATGCGGATGAAGACGACCTGGTG
>DATFSB010000490.1:0-3742 GCA_035262825.1 Gemmatimonadales bacterium
TCAAGCCGGAGCTGATGCGCCTGCCGCAGCGCCTCACGTCGTCGTCCAAGGCGCTCGCCGACTCGCTCCACTCCCTGGCTGCGGGAGAGCTGGTACAGCCGGAGATCGCGCAGTGGGCCGGTCAGCTCGCGGAGATGGCAAGGGCGGTGACCGATCACGCCAAGCTGGACTAGCTGACCAGTTACCTCGCCGAGATGCCGGAACGGGTGATCGTCTTCAGCGAGCACCTCCCCACGCTCAACCTGATCAAGCACCGGTTGCAGACTATCGGGCGGCCGGCAATCTCGTTCACCGGGTCGCTGTCCCGCGCCGAGCGGAGCCTGCAATTGGCCCGCTTCCGCGGCGAGCCGGGGAGTGTGTTTCTCACGACGCGCGTCGGCAGTGAAGGCCTGAACCTGCAATTCTGCAACCGCATCGTGAACTACGAGATTCCGTGGAATCCCACCATCATCGAGCGGCGCATCGGTCGCGTGCAACGCATCGGTCAGGAGCGGGAGGTCCACATCCTGAACCTGGCCGCGCGGGACACGATCGAGATTCCGGTCCTGTGGCTGCTCGACAAGAAGATGAGCGTGTTCGAGCTCGACGTGGGAACGCTCGACCTGGTGCTGGGAGAGTTCGGCGGCGCCGAGACTCTCGAGCAGCGCCTGGCCGATGCGTGGCTCGGGTCGGAGTCCGATGCGGCCTTCGAGCAGGAGCTCGTGACTCTTGGCGACGCGATCATGGCGAGCCGGGAGGCCGGAGTGCAGCAGGCGCAGCTCGCCTCGGAAATCGCGGTCGAGGATAACGCCGAGCGGCTCGAGCGGGAGTTCCGGCAGCTGTCGATCCCGGGCAGAGTGGTGCTGGGCTACGGCACCTGTCATCTCCAGATCGCTCGTGGTGTCGAGGCGAAGCGCCATCAACTTGGGCTCCATGTCACCGAGATTCGCGAAGCCGCCGAGCACCCCCGACTCGTGGAGGACGGGGGCCATCATCCGGAATACGGGCCGCTCCACCGCATCGTCGGCGTTACGGGGCGCGGCCGCATGGTGCAGCTGGTGCTGCAGGCCGACCGCCTGCCGATGACCCTCGCCGATCTGTCCGCCACCGCAGAGGCTCCATGATCGACACACCAGCCTTCGATCAGGCGGACGCCGAAGCGCTGGTCGACCCGCGCTTGCGCGGGCTGGTGGAGCGGTACGCGCTCCTCGCCGGTGCGACGGTCCAGGAGCTGGAACCGCAGCTGGTCGAGCTGGACCTGCCGGATGCCGAGATGCCGCGCTTCTGGGGACGGCGCTCGTTGCGCGTCGCGTTTTCGCCTGCCGCGCTCGAGCGTCATCCTGATGCCGAAATCGCCGTCCTCGGCAGTCCGTTCGTTCAGGAGCTGCTCGGTGCGGTCCGCGCGCGGGGCGCGCGACGCGCCTTCGGGGTGATTCCGGCGACACAGGCCGCCGACTGGAACGGCCTGCCGCGCACGTTCGCGGTGCGCAAAGGCTCGGCGGAGCCGCCGGTCACGAGCCTCGCCCTGCGTCCGGTAGCACGGCTCGTGGCGCGGGTGCGCGTCACGGCCGGGGCGATCGTCGCGGAGCACATCGTCGAAAGCGCAGTGTTCGACCTCGCCACGGGCGTGCGCGTGCCGGACGACGTGGCGGGACTGTGCCGCGACATCGAGGCCGGCACGCTCGAGCCGGCAACGGACGATGGCGCCGCCGGCGCCATGGCGCTGCAGCCCAGGTCCCTCAGCGAGCTCGTGCCGCTCATGCTCGGCGATATCGAAGTCAAGTTGACGATGCAGCTGGCGCGACACCGGCGCGATGCCGACCAGGCGCTCGCCGCCGAGCTGGGCCGGATCGACCGCTACTACCTGAACATGCAGGCGGAGGCCGGGCCGGCCGGGGAGTCGGGGAGCGCGGAGGAACGCCGTGCTATCGCAGGGGAGCACCGCCGCCGGCGCGCCGACGAGCAACGCCGCTACGAAGTTCGCGCGACGGTCCATCCGCTGCAGCTGGTAGAGTTTTCGGTGCCGGTGCAGCGTGTGGACTGGGCCCTCGTCACCCAGACCGGGCGGCGGGCGACGTTCACGGCCGAGCGCACGCTCGTCGGCTCGGGCGACTGGCAGGTCGCCTGCCCGCACTGTGGCGCCATCCCCAAAGAACTGTTGATCGACCGCCACAATCACGTGGCCTGCGGCGCCTGCGGCAAGACGTGCCGGGTGTGTGGCGATGCGTTCGGTGAGGGGGACGGCATCGCCGCCTGTCACGTCGATGAGGAGCCAGCTTGCGAAGCGCATGCGCGGACCTGCTCCTCGTGCGGCTTGCCGCATTGCTCGACGCACGCCGGCACCTGCAGCGCCGGGGACCACCCTGCCTGCAGCACCTGCCTGGGCCCGTGCGGCGTGTGCGGCAAGGTGGTGTGCGCCACGCACGCGGTGCGCAGCGACGCCGGCTCCCCCAGGGGCCAGCGTCGCCTGTGCAACGACTGCATGGTGTACTGCGAGGGCAAGACCAACGAGCCCGTCGGCCGGGACGAAGCGGTGCGCTGCTCGAGCTGCGAGGAACTGGTGTGCACCAATCACCGCGCCGCCTGCGTCGTGGACCAGCACGTGCATTGCTCCACGCACCTGCGCCGCGCCGATCGGTCGCGGCGCCTGGTGTGCGAGCGGCACCAGGGCTGGTGCGACCACGAGAAGGCCGTCGTGTTTGCGAGTGACGAGGTCGCGGATTGTGCGGCGTGCGGGAAATCGGTGTGCGATGCGCACTTCTGGAAGTGCGCGGCGGACAATTGCCCGAGGCTGCAACGGGTCAGCGGCCCGAACGCTCAGCTACGACGGTAGCTGCTCGCTTCGCGAATCCCGAAGTCTCGAACACCTCCCGCACTCTCGTCAAGCCGAACGGCTGGCACGGCTCGAGCGCGTCATTGTGCTGTAAGCCCTGTGGTGGTCTATTCTACGCACCCACAAACCATGGATCCGGACTCAATGGGCCGTCATCAGGCTGGAGCCGTCCTCTGTCTGCTCGTCTCGCTGGCCTGCAGCACTGTCCTCAGCGCACAAGCCAAATCACGGATCCGACCGCGCCGCACCAACACCTACTACGTCGCCGCCGACACGGTCACCTGGGACTTCACGCCGAGCGGGTCGAACCAGATCACGGGTCAGCCATTCGATCCGGTCGAGCGTCCTTTCGTCGAGGCCGGGAAGTGGCACATCGGCCACGTCGCCCTGAAGGCGATCTACCGCGAGTACACCGACTCCACGTTCGCGACGCTGAAGCGGCGGCCGCCTGAGTTGCAGTACCTCGGGATTCTGGGACCGCTGCTGCGCGCCGAAGTGGGCGACACGATCCGGGTCGTGTTCCGTAATAACCTGGACGCGCCAGCGACGATGCACCCGCACGGCGTCTTCTATACCAAGGAGTCCGAGGGCGCGCCCTATGTCGGCGGGCCGGGAGAGCGGGACCTCGAGGGCAACGCCGTGCCGCCCGGGCACACCCATGTCTACGTCTGGCCGGTCCCCGAGCGTGCCGGTCCTGCCTCCGGTGACGGCAAATCGATTCTCTGGATGTACCACTCGCACATCCATGAAGAGGGAGATCTTTCCACCGGGCTGCTCGGCCCGATCATCGTCAGCGCACGCGGCACCACGCGTGCCGACGGGACGCCCAACGACGTCGACCGGGAAGTCGTGTTGGCGTTCGACGAGATCGATGAGGACGCCTCTCGGTACCTGAAGACAAACCTGCATCGCTACGCGTCGCAGGGAGAC
>DATFSB010000491.1:0-7846 GCA_035262825.1 Gemmatimonadales bacterium
CGAGCTAGTGATTTTCCTGCCCCGCGCGCCGATAGCTCAATTGGCAGAGCAACTGACTCTTAATCAGTAGGTTCCAGGTTCGATTCCTGGTCGGCGCACTGCAAAGGCGGGCGGTCAGGCGGGCGCCCGCCCGCCCGTTTAGTTCGTTCTCATGCTTGCCCCACCTCAGGGCTTCTCGTAGACTCGCCACCATGGACGTTGCGACCAGTGGGGTGATGGGCTTCCTCGAGGCCGTGGCGCGGCTCGAGGAGCGCTACCGGCACGCCGATATCCACGCGCATGTGCCCGACGGATTGAAGGATGCGGACCAACCACTCGATGACCTGATCGCCCGCTATCTCCCGTCATCCCATGCCGCCCTGGAGGCCGCGTCGAAGAGCCTCTTCTACTCCCTTCCCGTGGCCTTCGACCCGTCAAGTTCGATCGGACCCTACCTCGCCACATTCGACCGCGACGAACGGGGAGAGCCCTATCGGTTCCTCGACATGGGCGCGCTGATCGCCACACAGGCGTTCGGCGAAAACCACCCCGAGATCGTGGAAGGGATTCTCGAGCACCTGCCGTACGTCGTATCGCGCTACGCGCACTCCGAATACCAGACCGTCCTGTCGCTGCGCCTGAAGGCGGCGCTGAACCGCATCGCCCCTGCCGGAACGCCCCGGCACTTCGTGGTCAACACGGGTGCCGAAGCGGTCGAGAACGCCATCAAGGCCGCGCTCTTGAACCGCGTCAAGACCAGCGCCCAACCGGACGGCGGGTTCCTCATCTCCTTCGAGGGCGCCTTCCACGGGCGCACCCTGGGCAGCCTTGCGGTGACGCACCGCAAGAAGGCGCGGCTCGGCTTCCCGACGTTCGATTGGCCGCACGTGACGTTCCCGGTCGAGGAGGTCGGCTCGCCGAAAGAGACCGCCCGCCGCGAGGAGCGGAGCCTGAAGCAGGTCTGGGACTTGCTGGTGTCGGGACGGCTGCCGCACGCCGAGAAGAGCAAGGACGTGTTCCGGCGCGAGATGGACGCGATCGACGCCTTCCTCGCCGCTCCGGCCGATGTGGATGCGTTCGTCCGCGAACAGCGCGCGGTGCTGGACCCCGAGATCCAGCGCCGCAGCCGACGCGTGGCCGCCGTGCTGGTCGAGTCGATTCAAGGTGAAGGCGGCGTGCGCATGACCAGCGCCCGGTTCATGCAAAAGCTGCGGCTGTTGACCCGCATCTACGACGTGCCGCTGATGTTCGACGAGGTGCAGACCGGCTGGGGAGCGTCCGGACACCTGTGGGCGCACGAGCGGTTCGAGCTTCCGTGCCCGCCCGATGCGGTCGTCTGGGCCAAGAAGGCACAGAACGGCGTACTGTTCGTCAGCGAGGAGCTCGCGACCTTCTTCCAGGAAGAGAAAAAATTCAACACCACTTGGGAAGGCGACTCGGTGGGGATGGTGCGGCTGCTCGCCATGCTCGACCACCTCGATCTCGAGCAGGTAAATCGTACCGGCGCCCGCTCGCGCGCCGGACTCGAGGCGCTGGCGAAGGACTATCCCGAGTTGCTCAAGAACGTGCGCGGGGCGGGCGTGATGCTGGCGTTTGACATCGGGCGCTCCGACTGGCGCGACGACATTCGCGAACGGGCCTTCCGCCTGGGGTTGGTGCTGCTCCCGGCCGGCGAGCGTACGCTGCGTTTCTATCCCCGCTATGACACCGAGCCGTACGCGATCGAGGAGGCGCTCGCCATTCTGCGGCGATCGGTCGAGGACATCGTGGGCGGGCGCGCGGCGCCGGAGAGTACGTCAGGTCCCGGGCCCGAGATCCGTGTCGGCACGCTCGAGTCGCCACTCGAGGCCATCGTGGTGGTCGACATCACCCCCGCCAGCTTCGCGGTGCTCAAGTCTCAGCTCATGACCGTCGAGTTCGAGCACTACGGCGACATCCATCAGTACCCGCCCGACGTGCTGCGTGCAGGCCGCCGGCCGTTGCTGCAGTATCCGGTGGAAACGCTCGAGGCAACCGTGGCCGACGCGCGATCGATTGGCGTGGCGTTGCGCGACGGCGTCTCCGACCGGATCGTCGCCTATGCACTGGGGAGCGCGCTCGAGGATCACGACGAAGAAGGCGTCGCATCCGACCCGCACTTCGGCGAGAACAACACCTTCTACCTGCAGGCGCTCGCCGCCCTGCCGTCGATCCAGAACCGGGCCGAAATCGAGAACCTCCTGCTCGACTCGATCCGGACGCGCGCGCTCGTGGAAGGGTTCGATTTCCTGTCGACGCTGATTGAGGACCGGCTGCGCGAGACCGGACCGGCCTGGCTGCGCGAGGCCGTCCCGCTGCAGATCATCGACAATTATCTGCGCAGCGGACGCCGCTTCGCGTACTTCCAGTTTGCTCTGTCGAACGCCGTTACGGCGGAGCCGTAAATGCGTGAGAGGTGAGACGCGGCGGCAGGAGCTGGAGCAAGGAGCGCATCATGGGTGACGTGGGAATGTGGATCGATCACCAGCGGGTTGGCGCGCAGAGCGGCGACGCCATGACCATCGAGAACCCCGCCACAGAGGAACCGATCGGTCGCGTGCCGCGCGCACGCGCCACGGATGTCGACCGCGCCGTCGCCGCCGCGCGACGCGCGCAACCGCTGTGGCGGCGGATGCCCGGGCTCGACAAGGCCAAGTTGCTGCACGAGGTGGCGGCCCGTCTGCGGGCCATACACCGGGAAGTGGCCGACCTCATGACACAAGAGGGCGGCAAGCCGATGATCGAGAACCTCGACGAGATCGACTGGACCGCCGCCTGCTTCGATTATTACGCCGAGCTCGGGCGGCATTCCCGGGGCAGCGTCATTCCGCCGAGTTTCGAGCACCAGGTGAACTTCACCGTAAAGGAGCCGTACGGCGTGGTGGCCGCCATCGTGCCGTTCAACTACCCGCTGCTGCTGATGGCGTGGAAGGTGGCGCCGGCCCTGGCGGCCGGCAACACCGTGATCATCAAACCGGCACACCAGACGCCGCTCGCCACGCTCGAGCTGGCGCGCGCGTTCGAGGTGCTGCCCCCGGGCGTCGTGAGCATCGTCACCGGGCTGGGCGACGAGGCCGGCGAGCCGCTGGTGGCGCATCCGGGCGTCGACCTGATCGCCTTCACGGGGTCGACCGCGACCGGCAAGAAGATCCTGCGTCTCGCCGCCGAGACCTTCAAGAAGACCAACATGGAAACGAGCGGCATCGACCCGTTCATCGTGTGCGAGGACGCCGATCTCGATGTGGCGGTGCGCGGCGCCGTGTGGGCGCGCTACCTGAACGCCGGCCAGGTGTGCACCTCGGCGAAGCGCTTTTACGTCGTGGACGCCGTGGCCGACGCCTTCGTCGAGCGATTCGTTGAGCTGGCAGAGCAGCTGGTGGTGGGTGACCCGCGCCGGCCCGACACCGACATGGGGCCGGTCATCTCGCGCACGGCCCTCTCCACGGTGCAGGAAGCGATCGAGCGGGCGGTGCACGAGGGCAGCCGGCTCGTGGCGGGTGGCGGCCGTCCCAGTCATCTGACGCGCGGCCACTTCCTCGAGCCGACGGTGCTCGATCACGTGCGGCACGGCACGACGCCGACGCGCCAGGAGGTGTTCGGACCCGTGGCCGCGATGGTGCGCGTGCGAGACGTCGACGAGGCGATCGCGCTGGCGAACGACAGCGAGTACGGGCTCGGCGCCAACATCTATACCAACAATCTGCGGTGGGTCATGCGGGCGATGGAGGAGATAAAGGCCGGCACCTTCTGGGTGAACGATCCACTGACCGACAACGAGGCCGGCCCGTTCGGCGGCATGCGACGCAGCGGCATCGGCCGCGAGCTGGGCGAGGAGGGACTGGACGCTTTCCGCGAGCCCAAGCACGTGCACATCGATTACGTCCAGGAGCGTAAGAGCTATTGGTTCCCCTACGCCGACCGTCAGTGGTGACGACCCATGGAAACCTTGCCTCTCTACATCGACGGGCGCTTCGTTCCGGGCGCCGACGCTTCGCAGGACATTGTCGACCCGTCGACCGGCTCTGTGCGGGCGCGGGCGGCGCGTGCCACGCAAGCGGAAACCGAGTCGGCCGTGGCGGCGGCGCGCCGGGCGTTCGACTCCGGCGCGTGGTCGGGCGCTACGGCGATGCGACGCGGCCAGGTGCTGCTCGAAGTGGCCAGGCGGCTGCGTCAATCGGCTGCCGACCTGGCGCGGCTCGAGACCGAGAACATGGGCAAGCCGATCGTTGAGGCCGAGCTGGACGTAGCCGACGCGGCGACCTGTTTCGAGTATTACGGCGGCCTCGCCACCAAGATCACCGGTGACGTCAACCCGGTGCCGGACGACGCGCTGAGCCTGACGTTGCGCGAGCCGGTGGGCGTGTGCGGGCAGATCATCCCCTGGAACTATCCGTTGCTGATGGCGGCGTGGAAGATCGCGCCGGCGCTGTGCGCGGGCTGCAGCGTCGTGCTCAAGCCCGCCGAGGCGACACCCGTCACGGCCCTCGAGCTGGCGCGCATTCTGGACGCGATCCCCGAGCTGCCCAAGGGGGTCGTCAACGTGATCACGGGTGACGGGCCGGTGGCGGGGGCGGCCCTCGCCGCGAGCGCCGGTGTCGACAAGATGGCATTCACGGGCTCGACGAAAACCGGACGGGCCATCCTGCGGGCGGCCGCCGATTCGAACCTGAAGCGCGTCACGCTCGAGCTGGGGGGCAAGTCCCCCAACATCTTTTTCGCGGACGCCGCCTGGGAATCGGCCGTCGAGGGCGCCGTGTTCGGGGTGTTCGTGAATCAGGGGGAGGTGTGTTCCGCGGGATCGCGCATTCTGGTCGAGAAGCCGATCCATCGGCGCTTCGTCGAAGCGATCGTCGAGAAGGCCAGGACCATTCGCATCGGCGATCCGCTCGACCGCGGCACGCGCATGGGGCCGCTCGTCACGGCGGCGCACCGTGCCCGCGTGCTGGACTATGTCGAAGCGGCCAAGCACGAAGGCGCCCGGCTGGTGCTCGGCGGCGGCTCACCTGGCGGCGAGCTGTCGCGCGGGGCCTACCTCGAGCCGACCATCTTCGACGGCGTCGAGCCGCGCATGCAGATCGCGCAGGAGGAGATCTTCGGCCCCGTCGTGGCCGTCCTCCCCTTCGAGGGTGAGCAGGAGGCGGTGCGCATCGCGAACGATACGCCGTATGGCCTGGCGGGCGCGGTGTGGACGCGCGACATCTTCCGCGCGTTGCGGGTGGTGAAACAGCTGCGCGCCGGGGTCGTGTGGGTGAACCACATGCAGCCGACCTACGTCGAGGCGCCGTGGGGTGGCATGAAGATGAGCGGCGTGGGGCGAGAGCTGGGCCTGCACGGCATCGACGGCTACCTCGAGACGAAGCAGGTGCACATCAACCTCAACGAGCAGCCGATGGGATGGTACGGCGGCTCCTGACCACACGCCCGGGTTCCAAGTCTGCCGCCCGCGTCGTCATCCTGGGCGGTGCCGGCATCATGGGCCGGATCACGACGCGCGACCTGCTGCGCAACGGCCGCGGCGCCGTCCAGGTCGTCGTCGCCGACCGTGACTTGAGGGCGGTGCGGGATGGCGCCGCCGAGCGGGTCGAGGTCGACGTCCAGGATCGGGGCAGTGTGGAGCAGGCGCTGCGCGGCGCGTTCGCGGTAATCGCGTCGCTGCCCTACCGCTACAACCTGGACGCCATGCGGGGCGCGCTCGCAGCCGGTGCGCATTACATCGATCTCGGTGGGCTGTTCCACATGACACGCCGGCAGCTGGAAATGGCGCCCGAGTTCGAGCGCGCCGGACTCATGGCCCTGCTCGGCATGGGCTCCGCGCCGGGCATCATCAACCTGCTCGCCGTCCTGGCGGCCGACACGCTCGACGCCGTGCACGAGGTGCACTGTCTGGTTGGTGCGGTCGACCGGACGCGTTTTCGCAGCGCGCCGCCGCTCGGCTTCGGCTACGCCGTGGACACGTTGCTCGACGAATTCACCCTGCCGTCGGCGGTGTTTCGCCGCGGCGCATTCGAGTTTGTGCCCCCCCTCGATCCGCGCGAGCGGCTGCGCATTCGATTCCCCCCGCCGGTCGGCTCGATGTTCGTCGATACGACGCTGCACTCCGAGGTCGCCACGCTGCCCCTGCACTTCGCTTCCCGCGGAGTGCGCGAGGTCACGTTCCGACAGGGTTTCGACGCCGACTTCATGGACAAGCTGTCGTTCCTGGTGAAGCTCGGACTGGCGGAAGCCACGCAGGCCGATGGCACGGCGGTGAGTCCGCGCCAGATGCTGCTGTCGCTGTTGCGCCGGTTTCCGCCCGCGATTCCGGTGGGCAGACCGGCGCGCCACGAGGTGTTGCGCGCCCTGGTGCGCGGCCGGCGGGGACGCCGGCGCGTGAGCGTGGTCGCGGACTGCTACGCCGGACCACGCTCCGGCGCCGGCATCGGTCCCGATATCGATACCGGCGCGCCACCCTCCATCGCAGTCCAGCTGATGCTCTCGGGCGCCATGCCCATCCGTCCCGGAGTGTGGGCGCCGGAGCAGGTCGTCCCGGTGCAGCCCTTTGTCCGCGAGCTCGAACGGCGCGGCATGAGGGTGAGACGGCGCGGCTAGGTCGAACGGGCGGACAGGCGGTCGGGCGGTCGGAGCTACACCGGCGGACGGGCGGTCAGGGACTGCTGCTTCCTGCTAATGGCCGCATACAGGCGCCAAGTCAGGCGACCGGCGCTCTCGCGAAGTGACTCCAGGTACTCGGGCCCTCATATCGCGCACCAGATAGCGCGAAATGAGGGCCCGTTCTCTTACTGCTTCGGGAACGACGACTGACCTAGGCGGCCGATCCCAGGGAGACGACCAGCTCGTCCAGCTGCTCGAGCGTCTCGCCCATCCCATCCGTGCTCCCAATGCCGGCGTCGAGCGCTTCCTTCGAGGGGTAGAGATCGCGCAGGACCAGCAGCGTCTTGCCACCTTTTTCCTCGAAGGTCACCGTAGTGACGGCCCCGGCCTCACCAGCCTCGTCATTGCTCCAGACGAGGCGCGAGTGCGGCGTCACTTCGAGGTACTTGCCGAAGAACGCCATCGGCTCTGCGGCAGCAGGGTGGGCGAACACGAGACGATACCCGCCTCCGACGCAAACATCGAGCTCGCACGAAAGCAGGGTCATGCCAAACGACTTCGGTACCCACCACTTCTTGAACAGCTCGGGCTTGGTAAACGCCTCGAACACGATGCGCGCCGGGCCGTTGATGGTGCGCGTGACGACCACCTCACGCTCGGACTTCCGTTCCACCGTCGTTTGGTTCTTCATGAGGGTCGGCTCACTCTCTGTTCGTGTGGTCATCGGTTTTCTCCTTCCGTTTGAGTTCCTGGACAACCTTGTCCAACTCGTCGAAGCGTGCGTCCCACATCGCGCGGTACCGCTCGAGCCATGCCATCTCCTCCTCCAATCGGCGCGGGCCGAGTTTGCAGGTTCGTACGCGCCCGACCTTCTCCGTGGTGACGAGCCCGGATGCTTCCAGGACGCCGACGTGCTTCTTCATGCCCGTGAGAGTCATGCGAAACCGCTCGGCGAGGTCGGTAATCGACGCGTCGGAACGTCCCAGTTGCTCCAGCACGCCACGCCGGGTGGCATCCGACAGCGCGGCGAACGACGCATCGAGGCGGCCTTGCGCATACTGAACCATATGGTTCAGTATATAGGACGGGGATCGGGAGCGCAAGGGGGCCGGGGTTAAACGCCGTCTGTACCCTTCGAAAGGACCGTCGTCATGTCGAAGCTGGTCGCAGTCATGTCGATGTCGCTCGACGGCTACGTCGCCGACCGGAGCGATGGTGTGGCCGAGGTGTTCGACTGGTACGTCAACTCGGGGGACGT
>DATFSB010000492.1:0-17317 GCA_035262825.1 Gemmatimonadales bacterium
GATCTTCGAGCACGCCCTCACCGAATCGATCGAGGGCGTTCTCTCGACCCTCAAGGAGCGCGAGGCAAAGATCCTCCGACTGTATTTCGGCCTCGAGGGCCAGGAGCCGATGACGCTCGAAGAGATCGGCTCGCTGCTCGGGATCACGCGCGAGCGGGTGCGCCAGATCAAGGAGAAGGCGCTGGCGCGCCTGCGGCATGTCAGCCGTGCGCGGGCTCTGGAGAGTTTCCTGTCATAACCGCTCGGAGCCAAGTTATCTTGGCTCCATGGCCTCCCTCTCCTCATTCGACATTTCCACTGGAGCCGACCTCCAGGAAGTCGACAACGCCGTCAACCAGGCGACCAAAGAGGTCGCCCAGCGCTACGATTTCAAGGGCTCGAAGTGCTCGATCGCGTTCGATCGCGCCAAGGCGACCCTGACGCTCGTGGCCGACGACGACTTCCGGATGAAGGCGCTGTTCGACGTGCTGCAGGGCAAGCTGATCAAGCGCGGTGTGCCGGTGAAGAACCTCGAGCTGGGTGAGGTCACGCCCGCGGCGGGGGATACCGTGCGGCGTGAGATCAAACTCACCCAGGGCATCTCCCAGGACAAATCGAAGACGATCGTCAAGGCGATCAAGGACAAGAAGTTCAAGAAAGCCCAGGCGTCGATCCAGGGCGAGGAAGTGCGCGTTCAGTCGCCGTCCAGGGACGAGCTGCAGGAGGTGATCGTCTTCCTGCGCACGCAGGATTTCGGCATCGAGCTCAAGTTCGGGAACTACCGCGGATGAAGCTGGGCGTCATCTCGCTCGGCTGTGACAAGGCCACCGTCGACTCCGAGCGGCTGGTCGGGGATCTCGTCGGGCACGGCGCCGAGCTGACGGGCGATCTGCCGAGCGCCGACGTCGTGCTCGTGAACACCTGCGGCTTCATCGACGCCGCGAAGCAGGAATCGATCAACGCCATCCTCGACGCGGCGAAGCTGAAGACGACTGCGTCGGTCAAGGCGGTCGTGGCAGTCGGATGTCTGGTGCAGCGGTATCGTGAAGAGTTGTCGAAGGAGATGCCCGAAGTCGATCTGTTCCTCGGCTTCTCAGACCTGCACCACCTGGTGCCGGAGCTCGCCAGGCGCGGCCTGCTCAGCGATCCCGTCGCCGCACACCCCGGCGTGCGCCAGTTCCTCGGGGATCAGCCGCACGTGCGTTACCTCAAGATTTCCGAAGGGTGCGATCACACGTGCGCCTTTTGCGCCATTCCACTGATGCGGGGGAAACATCGCTCCGAGCCGCTCGAGCGGCTGGTGCGAGAGGCCCAGGCGCTCGAGGCGCAGGGCGCACGGGAGATCAACCTCGTCGCTCAGGACCTCGGCCACTACGGGCGGGATCTGGGGCGGAACGGGGCCAAGCTGCCCGACCTGCTGGCCGCGTTGCTCGCCGAAACGTCGGTGCCCTGGTTCCGGCTGCTGTACGTCTACTCGGCGGGTATCACCGACCGTCTCGTGGACCTCATGGCGCGGGAGCCCCGCATCGTGCCGTACATCGACATGCCGATCCAGCACGCCAACGACCGCATGCTCGAGCGCATGCGGCGTCCCGAGCGCCAGGCCTCGATCCGGGAGAAGCTGGCGTGGCTGCGCGCCGCGATCCCCGACCTCGCGATCCGGACCACCTGTCTGGTGGGCTTTCCCGGCGAGACGGAGTCCGAGTTCCGCGAGCTGCTCGGGTTTCTCGAGGAGGCGCAGTTCGACCGGCTCGGTGCGTTCGCCTATTCGCCCCAGGACGGTACGCGCGCGATGCAGTATCCCGACGACGTTCCCGAAGAAGTGAAGCGCGAGCGCCTGGAAGAGCTGCTCGAGGTCCAGCGGGCGATATCGGCGGAGCGGCTGTCGCGTTTCGTGGGTCGCGAAGTGCCGGTGCTGGTCGATCGCGTCGCCGATCCGATCGACTCCGGGGCCACCCATGTGGGCAGAGTTCCCTGGCAAGCGGACGACGTCGATGGGGTGACATATCTCGGGGAGGGGGGTTGGGCTGGTCCCGGCAGTTTCGTCCGGGCGCGGCTCACCGAGAGCCTCGACTACGATTTTCGGGCGGTGGCGCTCGCGTGAGCGCCCGCCCCGCTCCTCAGGCATCGGCGTCCCTGCTTCCGCGCGGGACGCCTTTTTCTTGGCTGCTCCCCGCCGCGCTCGTCGCCGCTCTCGGGTGCCCCCATCCCCAACCCGGCGCCGAAGCGGCACCCGAGGGTCCCGAGCCTGAGCTGCGCGTCGGTCTCGCCATGGGTCTTTCCAGTGTGCGGCTGGGGGGGGATGGCGAGCTGTTCATTACCGATGACGGCAACGGGCAGCCTGTGGGTGCCATTGCTGCGGGAAGCGTCTGGACAATCGCCGTGGACTCCGCAGCAGGATTTACGCTGCTGCGGCCTGACGGGACGCGGACCGAGCGCCACCAGGGGATCTCGGCGGTGAACGTGACCGAGGGTCGCTTCGCGATGGCCAACGGGCGCCGCTACCGGGGCCGGATCAACGTGGTGCGCCTGCCGGGCGGCCTGCTGCTGATCAACCGCCTGCCGCTCGAGAGCTACCTCGCCGGCGTTCTCGGCCAGGAGATGGGTCCGCGTCGCCAGGAAGAACGGGAGGCGCTGCTGGCGCAGGCCATCATCGCGCGCACCTTCGCGGTGCGGAATCGCGGGCGTTGGGAAGCGAACGGGTTCGACGCCACCGCCGACACGCGCGATCAGGTGTATACGGGCGTCGACGGCGAAACGGCGCAGGTGTGGGACGCCCTGCGCGCCACGACGGGGCAGGTGGTGCGGTTCCAGGGCAAAGTCATCGACGCCTACTACCATGCGAGCTGCGGCGGCCGTACCGCCGCAGTCGAAGACGTGTTCAAGAGCGCGCGGCGACAACCGTATCTGCGGTCGGTGTCCGACGCGAGCGGCGGCGGTCATTCGTATTGCGAGCTGGCACCGCACTTTCAATGGCGCGAGGAGTGGGACGCCCAGACGCTGCGCACTATATTGACCCGAACCCTGCCGGCGGTGATGACGGTGAGCGGCGATGGTCTGCAACCCATTGCCGACGTGCAGGTTACGAGAACCACGTCGTCGGGCCGGGTGGGCGAGCTGCGGATCGTGTTCGCGCACGGCGATGTGCGTATTGCCGGTCCGGACGTACGGACGATTCTGCGTCCGGCGGCAGACCGGCTGTTGCAGAGCGCGGCGTTTCGCGTGTCGGTAACCACTGACGGTGGCCGGGTGAGCCGCCTCGTGGCGCAAGGCAGCGGCGCCGGTCACGGCGTCGGGTTCTGTCAGTGGGGTGCCATCGGGCGCGCCCGCGCCGGACAGCAGTATCGCGAGATCCTCACTACTTACTTTCCGGGAACGACCGTTGAACGACTCTACTAATAGATCGGGGCACCGCCGGCGCCGGCTGGCCGTGGCGGTGTGCGGCGCGTGTGTGACGCTCGTCGCGTCGCCGCTGCTTGCCGCCCAGGGATTGTTGTCGAAGTTCACGTACGATCAGCTGCAGGTGTCGGGATTCGAGTTCGACGTCGGATCGGTGGCGACACACGACCTGCGCGGCGCGATGATCGGCGGCCTGCGCATGGACGCCGGCTATCTGGCGCCCCATGTACGGGTGCTGATCGGCGCGTCGTACACGCGCTCACGCTTTACCGACCGGGCGGTGGCGCGGTTCAACCGACAGCTGCTCAAATTGGTGAATGATCCCGATTCGAATTCGACCATCGACGTGGGTCGGGTGCACCTGTCCGACTTCATCGCCGACCTCGACCTGCAATATGTTTTCAATGACGGACAGCCGGTGAGTGCCGTGCTGGGACTGGGCGGCGGCGTGCACATCCGGAAGGGGAGCGGGCGGGCCATCAACGGAACCTTCATTCAGGACGCGCTGAGCGGCGTGGCGCCGGCCCTCAACGGCACAGCCGGAATGGAGGTGGCCTTGGCCCCCGCCTGGCGGATCACCGGCGAGCTGCGCGGCACCCTGCTCAGCGACTACTCGCAGTTCTCGGCGCGTGTCGGTTTCATGTATCGCCTGCCTGCGGGTCGCGGTCGACGGTGAGCGATCCGGTCCGCGTCGCCGTCGTGGGGGCGGGAAGCGTCGCGCAGGTGGCGCACCTTCCGGTCCTGCGCAAGATCGCCGGGGTCGAGATCGCCGCGATCTGCGACAACGACCTCTCCAAGGCTCAGGCGCTGGCCGCGCGGTTCGACGTGCGCGAGACCTACGACGACATCGAGGAAGTGCTGCGATACGCCCACCCGGATGTGGTCGTCGTGTGCACGCCGAACCATCTCCACGAGATCCATGCGGTCGCGGCGCTATCGGCGGGAGTCAACGTGCTGTGCGAGCGGCCTCTCGCCATGAGCGCCGCCGGCGTGGAGCGCGTGCTCAAAGCGGCGGAGCGTTACGGCAAGCGTGTGATGGTGGCGATGAACCACCGTTTTCGCAGCGATGTTCAGGCGGTGCGCGGCTTCCTCGCCGGAGGGGAGCTCGGGACGATCGACATGCTGCGCGGCGGCTGGTTCACGTTCCAGCCAGCCGTCGCGCGACAGCAGCTCGGCTGGCGCCTGCGGCGTGCCGAGGCGGGGGGCGGGGCGATGCTCGACCTTGGCTTGCCGCTGATCGATCTGGGGTTGTGGCTCGCCGGGTGGCCGATCCCCAAACGCGTCTCCGCCCAGCTCGTCGGCGGCGGCCGCGACGGGGTGGAAGAGATGGGGATGGCGATGATCGTGTGCGAGAACGGCCTGACGATCGGCGTCGCCGTGAGCTGGCGCCACCTCGGCGGCGGCGAACGATTCTGGTTCGAGATGGTGGGGCGCAAGGGCACTGCGGCAATTGCCCCACTGCGGGTCTACAAGGAGCTGCATGGGGCGCCCACCGACGTCACTCCTACAGGGGCAAGCGGTCGCGAGACGCCATTCATCCAGTCGTATCGCGCCGAGTGGACCTACTTTCTGGCCGTGATCCGCGGCGAAGTGAACGCCCCGCCGCCGAAGGATCAGCTGCTGCTGCACAGCGTGGTCGAGGCCGTCTACCGCTCCGCCGACGAAGGCCGCGACCTCCTGTTGTGAGCCTCTCTTCCCGCCGCGGCTGGATTCTGGTCGCGCTTGGCGCCGTCGCGCTTGCGGGATGCTATCCACCATTCCCTTTGCCGTTTCTCAGCTTCGCGGCACTCGTACCGCCCGCGCTGCTGTTGTTCGATACCGAGGGGAATCCGCGTGCCGCCTGGCGCTGGGGGTTCCGTTACGGGCTCATCACCAATGCGCTGGTGCTGTACTGGATGGTGGTGGCGCTGTGGCATTTCACTCCCTTCGCGGCGCTCGGCTACGCGATCACCGTCTATCTGCTCGGCGTCTTCATGGGCGGGCTGTTCTGGTTCGTCACCCGGGTGCGCAGCGTGTACCCGCGGCTGCCGCTCCTCGTGGTGTTTCCGCTGGCGTGGACCGCGCTCGAGTGGGCCGTCGGCCACCTCGGCGATGTGGCGTTCCCCTGGCTCGGTCTCGGGACGTCGCTCGCCGACGGCAGGGTGCTGGTGCAATGGGCCGACATCGGCGGCGCGCGCGGCGTGACACTGTGGCTGGTGTGGTGCAATGTGCTCGTCGCGGCTGCGATCGCAGGTCAGGGGCTCTCGGGAGCACCGCGCTACGTCCGGCGAATCGGTCCCGTGCTGCTCACATTGCTCGCCGCGTGGGGATACGGCACCTGGCGCGAGCGGACGCTGATGCTGCGCCCGGTAGGGACGATTACCCTGGTGCAGCCGAATATCGGCTTCGACGAGAAATGGGATCCCGCCATCGCCGACAGCGAGGTCGGCCTGCTGCTCGGTCTGTCGCGCACCGCGACCGCAGGGGTTCATCCGGGGCTCGTGGTGTGGCCCGAGGCAGCGGTGCCTGGGCTCATCGAGGATCATCCCGAGTGGCAGGCCAGGATCAACGCGTTCGCCGTCGAGCGCCGGATTCCGGTGCTGACGGGCGTGGTTCATTATCAGTTACACGAACACGGATACACCGCCTACAACGCAGCGGTGTTGTTCGACACACTGGGCCAGTGGCGACCGCACGGCGTGTACGAAAAGCACTACCTCGTGCCGGTCGTCGAACGGGTACCGTTCGTGCCCGTGGCGTGGTTTCGCGCCCTTCCCGGTCTGGGGCGCTGGTCGGGTGGGTTCGGTCGCGGGGATTCGTTGCCGCTCTTCCCGACGTCCCTGGGGCGCGCCGGGGTCGTGGTGTGTTACGAGTCGGCGTTCGAAGACCTGGCGCGGAAGTATCGTGCGGCGGGCGCCGATTTCCTCGTCAACATCACGAACGATGCCTGGTTCGGCCGCACCGCGGCCCCGTATCAGCACGCGTCCCATCTCGTCTTGCGGGCGATCGAGACGCGCATGGGCATCGCGCGCGGCGCCAACGACGGCGTTTCGGAGTTTGTCGACCCCCTCGGACGGGCGACCGGTCAATCGGAGCTGGAAACGCAAGCCGTCGTGACAGGACAGCTGATGACCAGCGACGTGCGGACGCTTTACGTGCAGTGGGGTGACTGGGCGGGGCGGCTGGCGGTGATCGGGACACTCGTCATGATCGGCGGGCTGGTCGTGCACAAGATCGGTCATCGAACATGAAATTGCGGATTGCGGAGTTCGGATTGCGGAATGAAAAGGCGGGCGCCGTGCTCGAGAGTCGGCCGCTCGAATCCGCAATCCGCAATCCGCAATCCACAATCGCCGTATGAGAGTCGGCGTCGACGTCGGCGGCACGTTCACCGATCTCGTCGCCGTGGCGCCCGATGGCACGCTGGACATCCGCAAGGTGCTGAGCACCCCCGACGATCCCTCCATCGGCCTGTTTCAGGCATGTGACGCACTCGCCGTGCCCCCCGGGTCCGCCATCGAGCTGCTGGTGCACGGCACCACGATCGCGACGAACGCGCTGCTCGAGCGCCGCGGCGCGCGCACCGCCCTCGTCACGACCGCCGGCTTCGAGGATCTCCTCTGGCTGCGGCGCCAGGATCGCGCCGCGCTGTATGACCTCGGTCTCGACCATCCCCCGCCACTGGTGCGGCGCGACGATGTCGTCGGCGCAGCAGAGCGTGCCGGCCCCGACGGAGTGATCACACCGCTCGGCGATGCCGAAGTGGAGCGGGTGGTGGCAGCGGTCCGTGCGCTGCAGCCCGAAGCGGTCGCCATCGTGTTGCTGTTCGCCTTCCGCCATCCCGGGCACGAGCGACGCGTGGCCGCGGCCCTGCGCGCCGCGCTGCCGCGCACCCCCGTGGTCGCGAGTCACGAGGTGTTGCCCGTGTTCCGCGAGTACGAGCGCTGCGCCACGGCGTCGGCGGAAGCCTACCTGCGCCAGCTCGTCGCCGGGTATGTGACGCGAGCCGAGGCGGCGGCGGCCTCGCGCAATGTCGCCGCGTTCCGGTTGATGACGTCGGGCGGTGGAACCGTCGCTGCAAGCGTCGCAGCGCAATCGGCAGCGTCGCTCGCCCTGTCGGGGCCGGTCGGTGGAGTGGTGGGGGCGCGCGTGCTCGGCGCCGTCGTCGGTCAGCCGGACCTCCTCACGCTCGATATGGGCGGCACCAGCGCCGACGCGAGCCTGGTGCAAGGAGGGGAGGCACGCGAGGAAGGGTCGACGGTCGTCGGCGGCGTGCCGCTCGCCCTCCCCGCGGTGCTGATCGAAACCGTCAGCGCCGGTGGTGGCAGCATCGCCTGGGTGGATGAGGCGGGAGCGTTGAAGGTCGGGCCGCGGAGCGCCGGCGCGAGGCCGGGGCCCGCCTGCTTCGGGCGCGGCGGAGCCGAGCCGACGGTAACCGACGCCTGCCTCATGCTGGGATGGCTCGACCCCGACTGGGCGCTCGCCGAAACGGTGCACCTCGACGTGGCGGCGGCGGAGCGTGCCCTCGGGCCCGTGGCCCGTGGATTCGACGGCGATGTGCGCCGCGCCGCCGCGGGTATCGCCGACGTCGCGACAGCCGTCATGGCGCGGGCACTGAAGCGCGTCAGCGTCGCCCGCGGCGTCGACCCGCGACGCCTCACCCTCGTGCCGTTCGGCGGCGCCGGGCCGCTGTTCGGTTGCGCGCTCGCCGATCAGCTCGGCATGCGGACGGTGCTCGTGCCGCCACATCCCGGCGTGTTGTCGGCGCTGGGGCTCGCGGCGGCCGCGGAGCGGGTGGAGCTGGTCGCCGCGCTGCATCGACGCGCCGGCGCCGCCGAGCGATCAGCGGTGCTTGCCGCTTTCGCCGAGCTGGAGGCGCGCGCCACGACGCTGCTCGCAGGAGCCGCCCTGCAGCGGCTCGCGGACTGCCGCTTCGTGGGGCAGGGATACGAGATCACCGTGCCGCTGACCAACGGCGAACCGGACGGGATCGAAGCCGCATTCAACGCTGCGCACCAGGCGCGCTACCGGCACGGCGGTGTCGCCGGGCCGGTGGAGATCGTCAATGTGCGCGTCGTCGCCGAGCGTCCCGCACCGGCCCCCGCACTCGGGCGGCGGGTGGGAATCGGGCGGCCGACGCCTGGTTGGCGTCGCATGGTAATCCGGGGGGAGCGAGTGCGGGCACAGGTGTGGCCGCTCGGCGAGCTGCCGCCGCGCACGCGCATCCCGGGGCCGGCCGTGCTCGCGGGGCCCGATGCAACGGCGCTCGTCGAGCCGGGGTGGCGCGGCACAGTCCACCAGAGCGGCGCTGTCATTGTGGAGCGTGCGTGATGCTCGACGCCGTCGCCCGTGAAGTGATGGCCCACGCGTTCGCCGGTGTCGCAGAGGAGATGGGCCTCGTCCTCATCCACTCGGCCGTGTCGCCGAATATCCGCGAGCGACGCGACGCCTCGGCCGCGCTGTTCGACGCCGCCGGCGACATGATCGCGCAGGCCGCGCACATCCCCGTTCACCTCGGGGCACTGGCGGATGCCGTCCAGGCGGTGCGTGCCCAGCAGCCGCAGCCCGGCGAGCTGTACATCCTGAACGATCCCTACGCCGGCGGCTCACACCTGCCCGATCTCACGCTCATCGGCGTGATCCGCACCGTCGACGGGATCGGTGGATACAGCGTGGTTCGGGCGCATCACTCGGATGTGGGTGGAGCGACTCCCGGGAGTATGCCGGCGGGTGCCCGCGAGCTGTTCGCCGAAGGGGTCGTGCTGCCGCCGCTGTTGCTCACACCGGAAGTCGAGCGGTTGGTGCTGGCCAACGTCCGAACGCCGGAGATCCGCCGCGCGGACCTGGCCGCGCAACGGGCCGCGGTGGAGCGCGGGGCCGAGGGGATGTGGTCGCTCGCAGCGCGTCACGGCTGGGCGTTCCTGCAGGAGGCAGCGCGGGCCCTGATGGACGATGCGGAATCGCGCGCCCGCGCGATGCTCGCGCGCCTGCCGCTCGGCTCGCAGGGACCGGCCGTCGCGACCGACTTCCTCGAAGGCGACGGGATCACGGACGCCGACATTCCCATTCGCGTCACCGTGACGCTGGAAAACGGGTGCCTGCACGCCGACTTCACCGGGACCGCTCCCGCCGTCCGTGGCAACGTCAATTGTCCGCTCGCGGTCACTCACGCCGCCGTGCTGTTCGTCGTGCAGACGATCATCGGAGAGGGAGTGCCGATGAACGCGGGGGTGGCCCGCACCGTTCGCGTCACGGCGCCAGAGGGGTGCCTCGTCAACGCCAACTGGCCCCACGCGGTGGCCGCGGGGAATGTCGAAACGTCGCAGCGCATCGCCGACACGATATTTCGGGCGCTCGCCGCCGGCGGTGTGCCGGTGCCCGCCCAGGGACAGGGCACGATGAATAATGTGACCTTAGGCGCCCCGGGGTGGACGTACTACGAGACACTGGGCGGCGGCCAGGGTGCGGGCCCGAGTGGCGCCGGGGCGTCCGGAGTGCACGTGGGGATGTCGAACACCCGCAATACGCCGATCGAGGTGCTCGAAATGGAGTGTCCGGTCCGCGTACGCGAGTACGCGTTGCGCGTGGCGAGCGGTGGGGCGGGACGCTGGCGCGGCGGCGCTGGAGTGGTACGGGAGATCGAGCTGCTCGTCGCCGCTGAAGCCAGCATCCTGTCGGAGCGTCGCCGGCATCCGCCACGCGGCTCCGCCGGCGGTGGCGACGGGACCTGCGGCATCAACATGAAAAACGGAGCGCCCCTCCCCGCCAAGGTGAATGTTTCGCTCGCCGCCGGCGACGTCCTGCGTATCGAAACGCCGGGAGGCGGTGGCTGGGGCCGGGAACCATCAGCGAACAGAGGTGGAGCATGACGTACGCATTCGTAGCGGTGTTGGGTCTCGTCGCCGGTGTGATTTCCGGCCTGTTCGGGGTCGGCGGCGCGATCGTGGTCGTGCCGGGCCTCGTGCTGCTGGCGAAACTCCCACAACACACCGCGAACGGGACTTCGCTCGGGGCGCTGCTGTTGCCGGTGGGATTGCTGGGGTTCCTGCAGTATTACAAGCGCGGGCAGGTGAATCTCGGGTACGCGGCCATCGTCGCCTGCGGTCTGTTCCTGGGTGCATTGATCGGCGCAAAGCTCGCGGGTGGAATGACGGACACAACGCTGCGACGCGGCTTCGGCGTGTTCCTGCTGTTCGTCGCGGGGAAATTGTTATTCGGGTGACGTCGACGTGTGACTCGGCTTACAGCGTCGCGGCAGGGTCGCGTTGTAGATTGGCGGCAACCGAGCCACCCGAAGAGGTCGACATGTCCGCCCGTGCGGTCCGTCACGTCTCAGCCGGGATGTTGCTCTCGCTCGCGCTGCTCCCCGCACGCTCCGATTCGCAGTCACGCCACGTCTTCGTCAATGCCGTCCAGCTTCCCGACAGTCAATTGCTGGCTCTGGAACAGGCCTCCGGGGTTCGCGTTCCGGACGGTTCGTACTGGTATGACCGCGTCTCCGGTGCCTGGGGATTCAGCGGTGGGCCCACCGCCGGATTCACCATGGCCGGGCTCGTGCTCGGCGGCCCGTTGCGGGTCGATGCCTCGCGTGGGACGACGGCGGTCTTCATCAACGGCCGCCAGCTCCCGGTGCAGGACGTGCTGGGGCTCCAGCAGCTGCTCGGAGCGGTGTATCCAGGGCGCTACTGGGTGGATGCGCAGGGCAACGCCGGGCTGGAAGGCGGACCGCCCCTGATCAACCTCGTGATGGTCGCCCGCGCGCGGGCCGCGCAGGGATACGGGGGAGGCGCCTACAGCGCGTACACCCGCTCCGGTGGGATGTTCGGGAGCGACGGGAACGGGTGCCTCGTCTACGCCGACAAGGACGTCAGCTACTCCTCATCCGGATGCTGATCCGGTAGCGCTGCCGCTGTTGACCCGTGGGTGTGGTTCAAGCCAACTTCCCCGGGTCAACACGCGACACTGTGCCGGAGGAAAGATGAGCGAACCAAATCGGGATGCTGCCGCCACCCCTTCATCGCCGGGGACTCGGGCGTCCGATCCTGCTGCTTTTTTCGCCGCGGTGCAGGAGCCGTCGGCGGACCGCGTCAAAGCCATCCTGGCAGACGATCCCACGCTGGTGTCGATTCGCAATGAGGGCGGCACCGCGCTGCACTTCGCGGCGATCGCCAACGACCAGCGCATGGTCGACACCCTGTTGTCCGCCGGCGCCGACCTCAATGCCCGCGACGACACCTATCAAATGACGCCGATCGGCTGGGCCAACGAAGAAGGCCATGTCGAGATGGTGCGCTACCTGTTCGAGCGCGGTGCGGAGGTCGATCTGCACCGCGCTGCGGCGTATGGATTGCTCGAGCGCGTCAAGGAGCTGGTGAAGGGACCGCGGCGTCAGGTCAACGCGCTGGTGGGCGGCTGGACCGCGCTGCAGCTCGCGACGGTGTGGGGCCACCCCGACGTCGTCGAGCTGCTGGTGTCGCGCGGCGGCGACCCCCTCATGAAGGATCCTTACGGCCGCACGACGCTCGAAATCGCGCGCTCGCAAATCGAAACGAAAGGAAAAAGCACGCCCCTGGTGCGCGACGAGCGACGCCAGGCGATCCTGGCGGGATGTACGCAAATCGTCGAGCTTCTGGAGCGCCGCGGCACGCGGTAGCACTCCGGGGAGGAACACATGCGGTGGACCTCTGGTGCGGACAGCTCGGACGTCGAGGATCGGCGCGGCGAGAGCGGCGGGGGGGGCGGGGGCGGGTTCGGCGGCGGTGGGCTGCGATTGGGCCTCGGGGGATTCGTCGTCCTCCTGGTGCTGAGCCTGCTGTTTCGACGCAACCTTTTCACCCTTCTCGACCCCGGTGCGGCGGGGGGCGTGTCGCCGACGGTGGTGGGCGACAGCGTCGTCTCGTCGCCGCGCGAGGACACGCTGGTGCAGTTCGTCACCTTCGTGCTCGATACCGCCCAGGCGACGTGGGCCGAGCTGCTCGCGCAACAGGGGAAGCAGTACCAGCACGCGCACCTGGTGCTGTTCCGCGACGGCATCAATTCCGCCTGCGGCTTCGCCGAGACGGCCAGCGGGCCGTTCTACTGTCCCGGCGACAACAAGGTCTACGTCGACCTCGGCTTCTACGACGAGCTGCGTGACCGCTTCGGTGCGCCGGGGGAGTTCGCCGAGGCCTACGTCCTGGCGCACGAGCTGGGGCACCACGTGCAATGGCTGCTCGGCACCGAGCAGCGGGCGCACAGCGGCGGCAACGACGCATCCGTGCGGCTCGAGCTGCAGGCGGACTGTTACGCCGGCGTCTGGGGACACGAAGCGGGGCGGGAGGGTATCGTCGAGCCGGGGGATCTGCAGGATGGCCTGACCGCCGCCGCGGCGGTAGGCGACGACCGGTTGCAGCGCATGGCTACGGGTCACGTCAATCCGGAGAGCTTCACGCACGGGACGTCGCGCGAGCGCGTGGCGTGGTTCAAGCGGGGGTTCGACACCGGCCGGCTCGACGCCTGCAATACGTTCGCAGGGTCCGTCGATATCGGCGACTAGTCAGGCCGATTCCACCTCGATCGCGAAGACCTTCGCGTCGATGAAGACGCGGAACAGATCGCCGTCCAGCTGCCCCGGGGTGACCAGATCCCGGTGCATGATGTCGAGTGCGTTTTCCGGCATCACTTTCTTTTTATAGGGCCGGTCCTGGGCGACCAGCGCGTCGTAGATGTCGCTGATCGTCATCATGCGCGTCTGAATCGGGATGGCGTCGCCGGAGATGCCGCGGGGGTACCCGGTGCCGTCGAGCTTCTCGTGGTGCCCGTAGGCGATGATCGGGATGCGGGACAGCTCGGGGGTCCACTTGATCTCCTGCAGGAAATTCCACGTGTGTTCCACGTGGCCCTCGATTTCCTTGCGCTCCGTGTCGTCGAGGCTGCCCTTGCGGATGGTGAGAAAGCGCACTTCTTCGGGGGTGAGCAGGGGCTGGTTCTGTCCTTCGATGTCCAAATACGTGCGGCCGCCGAGCTGGGCCAGGTCCGCCGCGCTTTCGGCCGCCAGCAGATTCGGCTCGTTTGCCGCCACCACCGAGCGCAGGAACTGATCGAGCTGCTCGACCTCGCGGCGCTGATCGTCGTCGAGCTTGGCGAGGAAGTCGGGGTAGCCCTCACGACCGTAGCGCTCGAGGAACTCGACCCGGGCGCGCCAGAAATCCCGCTCCATGCTGCGACGCACGAACGCATGCCGTTGCTTGATCAGCTCCAGCCGGTCGGGGTAGAGCTTCTTGGCTTTCTGAAGCACGTCCTCGCGGACGCCGACCTTTCCGAAATCATGCAGCAGCCCCGCGTATTCGATCTCGCGCAGCTGATCCCTGGTGAAGTGGGTCGCGCCGAGCGGGCCGTCGGCAACGCGGTCGACGGCTTCCGCCAGTCCGACGGTTCGGCCGGCTACGCGCTTGGAATGCCCCTTCGTGATCGGATCGCGCTGCTCGATCGCCTGTACCGAGGCGTCTACGAACTCCTTGAACATGCGATTGATGCGCTGATAGAGCTGCGCGTTTTCGATCGACACCGCCGCCTGGCCGGCCAGCGCCGTGACCAGCTCGACGGCGCGACGGGAGAAGGGCACCACTTCGCGCTGCACGTCCTCCAGCGTTTCGAGCCGGGCGTCGTAGTTGCGCTTGCGGTTGATCAGCTGCAGGACGCCGATGATGATCTCGCGATGGTCCTTCATCGGAATCACCAGCATCGACTTGGAACGGTACCCGTGGCGCTCGTCGAACGAGCGATTGATCGTGTACTCGACGTCGGGGGGCAGGAAGTAGGCGTCGTCGATCACCAGCGGATCGCCGGTCGTCGCCGCGTAGCCGGCGAGGCTGGCGCGGTCGAGCCGCATCGTCGTTTCGCGGAACGGCAGGTCCGGTTTGGTGAAGTTCTGCGCTACCATGAACCGCAGCCGCTTGATCCCCGTCTCCTCATCGGTTTCCACGAGATAGAGGCTGCCGGCATCGGAAGTGGTGATGCGCCGCGCCTGGTCGAGGATCAGGTCCAGCAGTTTCTTGGTGTCGCGCTCGGTCCCCAGCGCCGTGCCGATGCGCGTCATCTCTCCGACTTCGCGGCTGCGCTGCGCGGCCTCGGCGCGGGCCCGGCCCTCAGCGACGCGCGCCGCCGCTTCGCGGTAACCGGCGCGAATCGAGACGAGCAGCTGGCGCTGCCCCGCCGGGAAGCGGACGAACCCGGTCAACAGCTCGACGGGGAGTCCGTCCGGCACATCGTCCTCCCCGTCACGGCCCATCGCGACGATCGCCCCGCCGGCATCAACGAATCCCCGCATCGCCTCCAGCGAAAAGGAGCTGCGCGCATCAGGGTCCAACAGGAAGACGGTCGGCCGCTCATCGGGGACGAGATCGCGGCCGCCGCTGACCGACCGCGTTTCCACCTTCGTCGCTGCGAGGGCAGGGGCGATGGCCGCCGGCGACCAGGTGGCAGGATGCAGCAGCAGGTAGTAGTTCATCGCGGCGTCGAATCCTTGGGGTCCGACGCGTGCGTGGCGGCGGGACGGACCGTGTCGGGTTCGAGCGGTTTGACGCCGGTGAGCAGCCGGTAGGGGCGGCGCGACACCTCTTCGGTGAGGTGATTGAGCTGCTTCGTCAGCGTGGTGAGGTTGCCCACCGCGGCGCGAATGTCCTGACGATTCTCGGCGGTCATCTGGCTCGCCTGCGCGGCGAGCGAGTCTACGCGCAGCAGCACGCGGTTGGACAAGGCGAGCGCCCCGGCGACCGAATCGGCAAGGCCGGGGTCGAGCCGCTGCACGAGGGCGTTGACGCGATTCATGGTGTGCGAGACGTCGGCCAGCGTCGCCTGCACGTTCGGTTTGACATCCTTGATCAGGCCATTCGTCTGCGTCAGGATCGCGTCGACGTGTTCGAGGGACTGGTGCGTGCGATGCAGCACCTCCTCGACCTCCTTGGAGAGGCTCTGCGCCACCTGGGCGACCTGATCGAGGACCGGCATCTTGCGATCCGAGGGAATCGTGTCGCCCGGGCCGAGCAGCCGGGCCGAGCGGGCGCCCGAATCGGGGAGCACAAGGCGGATCAGGACCGAGGCGGAGATCTGGCTTGCCGGTTCCAGCTGGCCCCGCGTACCGGTGGGGAGCCGCAGATCGGCCCCACCCGCGAACCGCTCGATCATCGAGAGCTTGGCGACGAAGGAAATCGTGCGGGTCGTCGAATCGACGCGCGGCGACACCCGCATCACCCGCCCGACCTCGAGTCCCTGGAGGTAGACACGGCTGTCGCTGGTCAGTCCCTCGGCGCTTGCCGTCCGCAGGTAGAGATCGTAGCGCCGCTCGCCCCAATGGCTGGTCGCGAGCAAGGCCCCCACCACGACGGCGATGGCGCCGACGATCACGAGACCTACGGTGAAATCCTGGCGGGTTGTATCCACGCGTCCTCGCGTCAGGCCGTTTCCAGCTCCAGCGTGCCGGCACGCGTCATTCGATAGACGCGGTCGCAGCGCCGCTGCACGACAGTCGGGATCTCCTGGCCGGTAATGAGAATCGAGCGCCGCGCGCCTTCGGCTGTCTCCCCGCCGCGCGCGATCTCGAGCAGCTCGGCGGACGCCCGCGCCGTGATGCCGTCGAACGGCTGCTCCAGCACCAGCAGCACCGGGTCGAAGGCGATCGCTCGGCCCAGCGCCGCGCGACGGCACTCCTCTTCGTTGGCCCGCGCCGGTCGCTTGTCCGCCGCGGCGCCCAGCCGTACCGCCACCAGAATCACGTTGACACGGCCGTCGATATCGTAGGGCGTCGCGTCGCTCCCGAAGCGCAACGGGAGGGCGACGTTGTCACGCAGCGAGAGATTTTGCAACAACCCGTCCCCCGCGGGAAGGTACCCGATGCGGCGGCGGAAGGCCAAACGCTCCCGCTCCGGCAGCGTTTCGACATCGGTATCGAAGGTGAGCACCCGGCCGGCGCGCGGCCGCTCCAGCCCCATGGCGTAGCCGCCCAGGCGGTCCACGCCGGAGTCCTCGTCTCCCAGCACCGCCACCGTCTGGTGCGCGGCGAGGCTGAGGGCGAACGGCGCCCGCTCCCGCGCGCTCAGCGGAACGTCCTCGAAGACGAGGGGCGCCGGAATCACGGGGTCAGCCGATGGCCACGAACAAGGCGGAGCAGATGAAGACGCCGACGATCGACGCCACGGTCGCGCGGCTCACGGCGATCGGTACCTCCGTCGCCGCACGGCGCACCGAGATCCCGAAATAACTCGGCACGATGCCGATAATGAACCCGAACGCCAGCGCCTTGGCGACCGTAAGCCATACGTCTCCGGCCGACAGCGACTGCAGCACGATCTGTGTGTAGCGGGTCCCCGTCATGCCGTTGAACGATGCCGCGGCGAAGCCGGCGAGAATGGCGACGACGTCGAACACCACGAGCAGTGCGAACACGCTCGTCACCGCGCCGATGAACCGCGGCAACACGAGGTACTGCCGCGGATCGATCCCCATTCCCTCGAGCGCGCGCACCTCGCCCATTACCTTGTTGGTCGCGAGCTCGGCGGCAATGGCGGTGCCCGAACGGCCGACGATGGCCAGCGCCGTGATCAGCGGTCCCAACTCCCGCACGATCGCCACCACCATCAGTGTACCGATCAACCCGGTGGCGCCGGCCTGGCTCAGCTCGCGGACGGCCTGGGAAATGACGAGGAACGAAAGAATTCCGGACAGGAGGACGATGAGCCCGATCGCGTGGACCGCGGTGAACCGAATCTGATTGAGCGTGACGCGGAACACGACCGCGCGGCCGGCACGGGTCAGGGCCGCGGTGGCGCGCGCCCCGCCAAAACCGAAGCGCGCCAGCGCTCCGATTTGGGAGAGCCAGCGCGCCGCGACGCCGCCGATCTGAACGATCGGACCGGAGCTCACCGGCCGGTCACGAATTCTGCTCCCGCTTCAGGCCGTCCTGCGCTTCCGTGTACGCGGGGAA
>DATFSB010000493.1:0-2190 GCA_035262825.1 Gemmatimonadales bacterium
CACTACGACGGCGGCGGCGACTGGTACGGCAACCCCTCGAGTCTGCCGAATCTGCTGGCCGCGATCCGCACCCGCACGGCGCTGCCCGTAGCGCCGCGCGAGCGCGTCGTGACGTTGCAGTCCGCCGAGCTGTGGGACACCCCTTACCTCTATATGACGGGGCACGGCAACGTCCACTTCTCGGATGAGGATGTGCGGACCCTGCGGCGCTACCTCGAGCAGGGCGGCTTCCTCCACGCCGACGACAACTACGGCATGGATCAGTCGTTCCGGCGCGAGATCGCCCGGGTCTTCCCGGATCATCCCATGGTCGAAGTGCCCCTCACCCACCCGATCTATCACCTCGTCTACGACTTCCCCAAAGGGATTCCCAAGATTCACGAGCACGACGGACTTCCTGCTCAGGGTTTCGGCATCTTTTTGGGGGACCGGTTGGTTGTGTACTATTCCTATCAGTCGGACCTGGGCGACGGCTGGGAGGACCCCGATGTGCATCATGATCCACCGGAGCTGCACGAGGCCGCGCTCGAGATGGGCGTGAATCTCTTCACCTATGTTGTGAGCACGACCCGGTGACCGAAACCGCGCGCACGCTGCGGCACATCGGTCGCCCGCACGCGCGCGCCCGCGCCGTCGCGGCGCTGCTCGCCGGCAGCGGCGCGGCCCTCGCCGCGGCGGGCCTTGGCGCGCGACTCGCGCCCTCGCTCATCCTCGTGTTCCTGGCGTGGGCCGCCGTCGCCGCCGCACTCGCGGGATCCTTCGTCCTGGCGCGCCGCGCTTCCCGCAGCGCCGGCCCGTGGCCGCTCGCGGTCAGCGCCGAGAACGCCGCGCACGCCCGATCGGGGAGCGTCGCCGCCGTACTCGCGCCACTCCCGGCGCAGGGAGCGAGCGCCGCCCTCTTCGCCGTCGCCGACCGGCGTGCGGCGGCGCTGATACGCGGCGCCGTGTCGCCGCTGACACGCGACCTGCGGCGCTCGACGCTGCGCGGACTCGGTGCCGGCGTCTTCACCGCCGCGGCCGGTGCGCTGCTCTTCATCGCTGCCGATCCGGGTGCGGGACGCGCGGCGGGGTTCTGGCATCCCTGGCACGCCCTCGAGCTCGCCCGCGCGCCGCTCGGGCTGACGGTCGACCGCGAGCGTGTGCATCGCGGCGACACGGTCGCAGCCGCGATCCGAGTTCCCGGAGCGAGCGGCGGACACGTCACGTTGTGGTCGCGCGGGCCGGGCGAAGGGTGGAAAGCGGCGCTCATCTCTCTCGATTCGAGCGGTCGGGCGACGCGTCTCCTCGGACCGCTCGACGGGGACCTGTGGGTGAAAGCGTCGAGCGGCGCACGCCGCAGCGGCGTCGTGCACGTTGCCGTCGCGACGCCGGCGTTTCTCGCCGACCTGAGCCTCCAGGCTCGCTTCCCGGCGTATCTCAATCGTGCCGACGAGCCGCTGCTCGCCGGTCCCGACACCGTGGCGCTGCCGGTTGGGACGGAAATCGTGGCGCACGGAACGACGAGCGTGCCGTTGGCCGCCGCCGTGTGGCGACTGACGAACGGCACGGAGCGGACGCCGCTCAGGGCGGGTGGCCGGCGCTTCGAGGGCGCGTTCACGCCGATGCAATCGGGTACGTGGGTGTTGTCGCTCGCGACCGCGGACGGCGCGCCGCTCGAGGACCACCCACCGGCGTTGGCGGTGCGCCTCGTTCCCGATTCCGCACCGGTGGTCAGCGTTCCCGTCCCGGGGCACGACACCACGCTGCCGTTCTCGCTGGTGCAGCCGCTCGTGATCGACGTGCACGACGATCACGGGATCACGCGCCTGTCGCTCGTGAGCTGGCGGGTGAGCCAGACGGGGAAGATCGGCGAGCCCGACCGGCGCGCGCTGGAGATGGGCGGCGCGGGAGACCGCGCGATCGTGCAGGGCGAGCTCGACGCGCAGCGCCGCGGCCTGCTCCCCGGCGATACGCTGCGCTTCCGGGTGGAAGCGTGGGACAACGCCCCCGCCGCGCAGGAAGGACGCAGCGCCGAGTTCGCGCTGCGGCTGCCGTCGCGCGAAGAGCTGCGCGCGGCGCAGCGCGATGCCGCCAACGACATCATCGCCGCCGCCGAATCGGTCGCCACCGCGCAGCGCCAGCTCGCCGACAAGACCAACGACCTGGCGCAGGAGCGCTCGCGCGCCGCGAACGACGCGGCCACGAGCGGCC
>DATFSB010000494.1:0-3744 GCA_035262825.1 Gemmatimonadales bacterium
ATGGATCAACGTCACGAACTCCGCCGGCGAAGCGCTCGATCCGCAACGCACCTTTTCGCGCGGCATCGTGATCGGCACCGCGGCGCTCGTCGCGCTCTACCTGCTCGCCAACATCGGCTACCTCGCGACGCTCGGCCCCGAGGGCGTCGCCGGGTCGCAGCGCGTCGCCGCCGATGCGGTGCGCGTGCTGTTCGGCCCCGTCGCGGCGAAGCTCGTCAGCGCCGCCGTCCTCGTCTCCGTGTTCAGCGCCGCCAACGGCCTCGCCCTCACCGGCCCACGAATGTACTACGCCATGGGACGAGACGGCGTCTTCTTCCGGTCGCTGGGGCTCGTGCATCCCCGGTTCGGGACGCCGACGATCGCGATCGCGGCGGGTGGCGCCTGGGCGATCCTGCTCTCGCTCTGGGGCAACTTCGAGCAGCTGCTGACGTACGTCGTCTTCGCCAGCTGGTTGTTCGCCGCGCTCGCCGCCGCGAGCGTGTTCGTGCTGCGGCGGCGGCATCCGGAAGCCGCCCGGCCGTTCCGGGTACCCGGATATCCGTTCACCCCTGCCCTGTTCATTCTGGCAGCCCTGGCGATCGTGGCCAACACAGTGCTCGCGCGCCCGCCGCAGGCATTGGCCGGGCTGGGCATCGTCCTCGTCGGCACGCCCGCGTACCTCTTCTGGAAGGGCCGGGGCTCCACGGTGTAGGCGGTTATATTCCGCGTTCTCGCGAGTGGAGCAGGCTTCATGAAGACCCAGGGCAGTGGAACCGACGTCGTCTTCCTTTCCGGAGTCCGCACCGGCTTCGGCTCGTTCGGCGGATCGCTGAAAGACCTGTCGGCCATCGAGCTCGGCGCCATCGCGTCGCGCCAGGCGCTGGAGCGCTCCGGCGTGCCCGCGGGGGACGTCGGGCACACAGTGTTCGGCAACGCGTTGCAGACGTCGGTCGACGCCATTTACATGGCGCGGCACGTGGCCCTCAAGGCAGGGCTGCCGATCGAGACACCGGCCGTGACGGTGAACCGGCTCTGCGGCTCGGGATTCGAAGCGATCACCCAGGGGGCGCAGCTCATCATGCTGGGCGAGACGCAGGTCGTGCTCGCCGGCGGGGGCGAATCGATGAGTCAGGCGCCCCACGTGGTGCGTGGCGCTCGCTGGGGTCTGCGCCTGGGGCCGGCCCCGCTCGAAGACCTGCTGTGGGAGGCCCTGAAGGATCCGCAGTGCGGCTTCTCGATGGCGGAAACCGCGGAGAATCTCGCCGAGAAATACAAGTTGTCCCGGACGGAAGTGGACGAGGTCGCGGTGGGGTCGCAGCACCGCGCCAAGAAGGCCTGGGATGACTGTGTCTTTCAGGACGAAGTGATCGCCGTCCCCGTCAAGAAAAAGGGGCAGACGGTCGAGTTCCGGGCCGACGAGCACATGCGCCCCGAAACGACGCTGGAAGCGCTTGCCGCGCTGAAGCCGTACTTCAAGAAAGACGGATTGGTCACGGCGGGCAACGCCTCGGGGATCTCCGACGGCGCCGCCGCGACGGTGATCGCGAGCGCCGACTACGCTAAGGCCCATGGCCTGAAACCGCTCGGCCGCCTCATCGCGTGGGGCGTCGTGGGGGTCGAGCCGAAGTACATGGGGATCGGTCCCGCCCCCGCCGCTCGCAAGGCGCTTGCGAAAGCGGGACTCACACTGGCCCAGATGGACCTCGTGGAGGTGAACGAGGCGTTCGCGCCGCAGTATCTGGCCGTCGAAAAGGAGCTGGGCCTCGACCGCTCGAAGACGAACGTGCACGGTGGAGCGATCGCGATCGGCCATCCGTTGGCGGCGAGTGGCGCGCGTATCACCATCCACTTGCTGCACGCGCTGCGGCGCGCCGGGAAGCAGCTCGGTCTGGGATCGGCGTGCATCGGCGGCGGACAGGGCCTCGCGGTGATCGTCGAGGCCTTCCCATCCTGAGGAGCACCGATGCGTGATGCGATGCTGGTCGTCCTGGGGGCCGTCGGCTTCTTTCTCTTTTCCGGGCTGCGTGTGCTGCGGGAGTACGAGCGCGCGGTGTACTTCTTTCTTGGCCGCTCGTGGGGTGCGAAGGGACCGGGGCTGATCTACCTGCCGCCGCTGTTCGCACGGATGCAGAAGGTGAGCCTGCGCGTCATGGCGGTCGACATCCCGCCGCAAGACGTGATCACGCGCGACAATATCTCCATCAAGGTGAACGCGGTGCTGTACATGCGGGTGAAGGAGCCCGTGAAGGCGGTCATCGGTGTGGAGAACTACTTGTACGCCACGAGCCAGCTGGCGCAGACGACGCTGCGTTCGGTGCTCGGCGAGACGGAGCTCGACGAGCTGCTCGCCAATCGCGAGAAGATCAACGCCATCCTCAAGAAGATCATCGATCAGCGCAGCGAGGACTGGGGCATCGAGGTCTCGGCCGTCGAGGTGAAGGACGTCGACCTGCCGCCGGAGATGAAGCGCGCCATGGCGCGGCAGGCGGAGGCGGAGCGGGAGCGCCGCGCCAAGGTGATCAACGCCGAAGGCGAGCTGCAGGCGTCCGAGAAACTGGCGGCGGCAGCCGCGGTGATCGGCCGGGAGCCCGCGGCGATTCAGCTGCGCTACCTGCAGACGGTGACCGAAATCGCGTCGGAGAAGAATTCGACCACGATCTTCCCCGTCCCGATCGATCTCTTCAAGGGCGTGCTCGAAGCGATCGGTTCGAAGAGCGCCTCCGTCCCGGCGCTGCCGGCGCAGGCCTCGGGAGAGCGGGTGCCGCCCGCTCCCACCCGGGACACGGCGCGGACGTAAGCGTGGCCGGTGACCTGATCAGCCGCGAAGCGCTCGACCGTATTATCCAGCGCGCCGCGGAGCTGCAAACCGGGGAGCGCGACATCGGCGAAGGGCTGAGCGAGAACGAGCTGCTCGCGCTCGGCAAGGACGTCGGGATCCCCACCCGCTATCTGAAGCAGGCCCTCCTCGAAGAGCGCACCCGTGCCCTCGCCCCGGCGCGATCGGCCTGGTCGCTCGCCGGACCGGCGGAGCTCGCGGCGCAGCGGGTGGTCCCGGGTGACCGTGGCGGCGTCGAGCGAGCGCTGTCGCTGTGGATGGAGGACCAGGAGCTACTGCGCGTGAAGCGCCGCTACCCCGACCGCACGACGTGGGAGCCGCAGGTCGGGTTCATGGCGGCGATGCAGCGCGGCTTCTCGGGCGGTGGACGGAAGTTCGCCCTCACCGGGGCGGCGGAGATCGTGGGACAGGTCACTCCGCTCGAGACGGGGTTCTGCCACGTGCGGCTGTCGGCCGACGTGCGCAACATCCGCCGCGGCCGGGTCGGCGGCGCGCTCGGCCTCGTCGGAGCCGGCGTGGTCGGGACGGTCGTCGCGTCGACGATCGGCATCCTGGCGCCGTTCGCCGTCGCGCCCGCCGCCGCCTTCGGAGTGGCGGCCGCGGCCGTCCTGTTCGCCGGCCGCCACCAGCAGCTCGAGCGCATCGAGATCGGTCTGGAGCAGGTCCTCGACCGGCTCGAGCGCGGCGAGATCCGACCCGAACACAGCCTCCCCGGTCCGCGCGCCAGCGCGTTCGTGCGTATCGCCGAAGAGATCCGCAAACAATTTCAGTTCTGAGAGGTCCATGGACGGGATCCAGCGCGTAGGGGTGTTGGGGTGCGGCCTGATGGGGAGCGGCATCGCGCAAGTCGCGGCCGCGGCCGGGTACGAGACGTTCGTCCGCGACGTCGCCCAACCGGTGCTGGACAAAGGCAAGGGGACGATCGACAA
>DATFSB010000495.1:0-2601 GCA_035262825.1 Gemmatimonadales bacterium
GCTCCACCGGCAATATCGAGAGCGGCTCGATCACCGGCCTGGTGCGGTGGAGCCACAACTCCTGGTTCGCCGTCGCGGCCCGGCCGGAAGCGCTCCGTTGGACGAGTGTCGTGAGCTGCGGACCGACGGGGTGCCTCACCCCGAGCAGCTATCACACGCGGCTTTCCATCGGTGCCGAGATCGGGCGCTTGCCGGGAGCGGTGCTCACCGGGCTCGGCGCCGCCGGGACGTATCTCATGTATCTGGCGATCGCGAGTGTCGACTAGGCGGATCCCTTACGCCATCGCTCGACAGTCCGGCAGGCCACGGTCACTATTAACGCTGTGGACCAGTCCGGGGTGGTTGTGATGGTCGGGACCGACGACTCGCCTCGACCCCCGCTGTGCTTCGGCCGCTCCGGGACCCCGGAATTCCGAGGTTTCGAAGTAGACCTGCTGGCCGCTCTCGCAGGCAAGCTCGGCCGCGAGTTCCGTTACGAGAGCATCGGCTGGGGCGTCGCTCTTGAGCGGCTGCGGAATGGCAGCCTGGACATGTTGTGTCGCGGGGTCAACATCACCCCGGAACGGGAACGCGTGGTCAGTTTCAGCCAACCGTACTTTGAAACCACACTCGCGCTGGTCGTCCGAAGCGACAGCCACATTCAAGACGTCGGTGATCTCATCGGTCTGAATGTCGCGGTGCGCCGGGCCACGACCGCCGCAGAATTCCTGCGGCAGCATTCGCCGGCAGCGGCTCCCGTCACATTCGACGGACACGCAGAGCTGTATCGTGCCCTGACCGAAGGAGCCGTGTCGGCGGTCCTCGATCACCACCCCATCGCGACCCACTTCGCGCGATCCGCCGCCACCCTTCGGGTCGCCACGAGGTTGGACGGGGCAATCCTGCGGTACGGCCTGGTGTTCGCCCGGGCCAACGAGTCGCTGCGGCAGGCGGTAAACGGCGCGCTTGCAGGACTCGAGGCCGATGGCATTGCGGAGCAATGCCGCCGCCGCTGGCTGTCCTGACGAGTGCGTCGCGGCCGCCAACTGGGACTCGGGCATTGAAGTTCGGGTCCCGCTCGGGTCGACTTCGCGCCCTGCTTGCGGGTATATGGAAGGCTGCAGGTCAGGCGACTGGACCGGAGCTCCGAGAGATAAGTGAAGAGAGTCCCGCGCGGACGTACCAATGGGGCACGGCAGACGCGGCGGATCCGCGTGCTGCTGGTCAGTGATGTGCGGTTGTACCGGGAGGCCCTCGCGGGCTGGTGCAACCGTCACGCGTCGCTGCGCATCGTGGCAGCCGACGGCTGCCGGGATGGCGTAGTGGCCTGCGCGCGTGAGCGCAGGCCGGACATTGCCTTGATCGACATGCGGACGCCGGACAGCGGGGAGCTGGCTCACGCCCTGGCCGTCACCGTGCCGTCGGCCAGACTGGTCGGGCTGGGCCTCTCCGAAACCGAAGACAACGTTCTGGCATACGCCGGAGCCGGGTTCGCGGGATATGTCCCCCGAGAAACCCCGCTCGAGGAGTTGGTGGACGTGCTGCGGGGAATCGCACGCGGCGAGGTGCGCTATTCCAGGAGAATCACCGCCAGCCTGCTGCAGCGGCTTGCCACAGTGGCCGGCTCCAACGGTCGCGGCGTCCGGCTCACCGTGCGGGAATCAGAAATCGTTCAGCTGATCGACGAGGGCATGTCCAACCGGGAGATCGCGCGACGCCTCACAATCGGGGTCGCGACCGTGAAGAACCACGTGCATAACGTGCTGGAGAAGCTGCAGGTCCACCGCCGGGGAGAGGCAGCCGCCCGGCTGCGGCAGCCTCGCCAGATCGCGCTGGATCTGAAGATCTAGATCCCGGGTCTACGCCCGGTCGTTCCCTCCACCCGTAGTTCCGATGGTCTATTCCGTCTCTCGCGCACCAGGGCGAGCCTACGAGACGACCTCGCTCGACCGTCAGCGGATCGTCACGTAATCACCCTCACTCCAAGCAGGAGGAGACGACCGTGAAGCATACAGAGAACTTTCCAGCGGTCGCCCGGGACGCGACCGAAACCGTCACGACGGCGACACCATTCGTCCCCGCATCTCCCATCACCCCCATTCCGACCTTTACCGATATTCCACCGCTGCCGGTCGCGCTGCTGCCGACCCCGACGCGCCAGTATCGCCAGCGCCGCAAGGCGCGCCGCGCGACGTTCGCCGCCGGCACTCCGCGGCGCATGCCGATCCCGCCGCCCGTGCTCGCCGGGGCACGCGTGCTGAGGTGGCAGTGGAATCCCGAAGCCGGTGAGATCGGGGTGCGCACGGCGTTCCTCCCCGGCCACATCCTGCCGGGTCCCAAGGACGCGCGCATCGCGATCGAAGGGATCGCGCCGGTGATCCCCAACGTGCTGGGCGACCTCATTGCGACGCCGGAGACCCCCGCCTTCGATGCCATCCACACCTTCACCCTGGTGCGCCAGGTGGTGACGATGTTCCAGCGCGCCCTGTTCCCGACGTCCGTGCCCTGGCAGTGGAACGGCCGCGGCAACACTGAGCCGATCCACCTGTTTCCGCGCGCGGGTGATTCGATGAACGCGTTCTACAGCCGGAAGGAGCAGGCTCTCAAGTTCTACGCGTTCAC
>DATFSB010000496.1:0-2907 GCA_035262825.1 Gemmatimonadales bacterium
ATCCTCGTGGTCGTGATGGGTCTGGTGCTGGGGCAGCCGGGGGCGGTCAGAGGGCCGACCCTCGTGGCGGTGCTGGCGCTCGCCCTGACGGGCGTCGGCGTGCTGTTCGGGCCGATCACGCTGCGCTACGACCTGCGGCGCGACCTCGAGCTGCTCGACGTGTTGAAGTCGCTGCCGCTCTCCGGCTGGGCGATCGTGGGCGCCGAGCTGCTGGGCCCCGCCCTCGTCATCTCCGGGATCGCCATCCTCGGGTGGACCACGGCGTTCATCGCCTCCCTCGCCAGCGACGCGGTCACGCTGCCCGTCGGCGACCGGCTCGCCCTGCTGGTCGGCGCGGCGATCATCACACCGCCGATCGTCACCGTTCTCTTCCTGGTGCAGAATACGGCGGCGCTCCTCTTCCCCGGCTGGAGCGCCATCGGCCCCGAGCGCGCCACCGGCTTCGAGGCCACCGGGCAGCGGATCGTCACGTTCCTGGGGACCAGCGTGGCGCTGGTCGTCGCGGTCCTCCCCGCCGCCGTCGTGGGCAGCCTGGCGGCGATCCTCGCTCGCGTGCTGGGGGCCGGACTGATCGCAACCGGGCTCGTGTGGGCGATCGTGGCGGCGCCGGTGCTGGGGGCGGAGTGTTACGTCGCGGTGCGGCTGCTGGGGCCGGTGCTGGAGAAGCTGGAGCCTTCGGGAGTCAAATGAAAGGCAAATGTTGAATGTCCAATATCGAATGTCCAATTTCGAAGTGTCTCACTTGGGCATTCGATATTCGGTGTTGGACATTCGACATTTGTTGTTGATTTAGCAGGTCACCGACCAGTCCACCGCCGCCTCGCCTTTGCAGCGCGTGCACTTCAACAGCGTCGGCTTGCCGTTGAACTCCTGGCGCTCGTTGCAGGAGGGGCACACGGCGTAGGTCTGGGTGACCGAATCCTTGGTGCCGCCCAGGGTGGGGCGCATCACGCCGGTGCGGACGACGATGCTCCAGTGATCGGGCGGGGTGAGGCGTACCTGCAGGTCGACGCGCGAGAGGCGCACGCGCTTTTCATGCACGTCGAGCACGACGTGGTCGGCGGTTTCTTCGACGATGGGATACCAGGCGCCGCGGCGGAGGACGTCCGCTACGGAATCGAGACAGCGGGCCCAGCCCTTGGACGCCATCGGACCACCAAGATAGCCCGAGGTGCTATTTTGCGGTATGCGCGAGCTCGGCCGCCTCGTTCGTCTCCAGATCCAGCGCACCACCTTGAAGACCGGCGTGAAGCCGGAGCGGCGTTACGATCCCGCTCCGATTCTCGACGTCCCGCGCCTCGCGCTGTCTCCCGATGGGGTGATGGGCGCCGCGGACGGCGGCTGGGTCGTCGACGTGCACCACCGCGCCCATCCCGCCACAAAAAATGAGGACGGCCTCCACGGCGTCTCCGTCGGGTTCACTGGCCACTACGCCGCGATGCGCGAGCGGTTCGGGCCCCACCTCGTCACCGGCTGCGCCGGCGAGAACCTCATCGCGGAGACGCCCGGCCGCTTCAGCTTCGACGACGTCGCCGGGGGACTGGCGATCGTCGGCGCTGACGGCCAGGAGCGCGCCCGCCTGCAGGTGCTCCAGGTCGCGCACCCCTGCCGCCCGTTCACCGGCTGGGCGCTGGGGGGTACCGTCGAGAGCGCCGTATTGAAAGAGCAGCTCCAGTTTCTCGACGACGGAATGCGGGGCTTTTACTGTACGGCGCTGGGGGCGGGGGTGGTGGAGGTGGGGGATGTTCTCGTTGCACTCTAATTGCGGATTTCGGATTGCGGAATTGAAAGGGGAGGTCGAATAGCGGATCGAAGCTTCCATTGAGAATCCGCAATCCGCAATCGCCAATCCGCAATTTCAGCTTAGCTCATCCCACGCCAATATCGCCGAGTTGTGACAGCGGTCGCACTGCAGCCGCTTCGAGTCCGCCCCGAACGCCTGGCGGTGGCGGCAGGCGGGACAGACGGCGTAGGTGAGCGGGAAGATGCGGCCGATGCGCTCGATGAGGCGCGGCTCGCAGCGCACGATGGTCCAGCGCTCGGGCGGCTGATAGCGGATCTCGAGCAGCCGGCGGTCGACGGGGACGTTGCGGCGGTTAACGTCGAGCACCACGATGTTGCTCGACGACATCCGTACCACGGGATACCAGGCGCCGCGCCGCAGGGTATGGGCGCCGGCGGGACCCACGCGGGCCCAGCCTTTCGGCTGGAGGCGGGTCGGGGTTACTCGGCGGGCTTCCATTGCGCTCGTCATCCCTCTGATGCTACACCAGGACGGCGGGCGGCGGCGTGACAGTTGTCACACAACGGGCGTGAGGTCCCGTCTCACCCGCACTCGCTGAAGCCGCACACGTGACATTTGACACACCCCTCGGCGAACGCAAGCTGCGAGCCGCAGTCCGGGCAGGTTCCGATGAAATCCTGGGGCTGATCCGGGGTGGAAAGCGCCGCTTCCCCTTGCCCGCCGGTCACGATGTCGGCCGGGCGCAACGCTTCCCGCGCAGTTGTGGCGGGGGTGCCGCCGAGCAGGTCCTGCTGGACCCCCTGTTTTTCCTGCAGCCATTTTTCGATCGCGATGCCGATCGCGTCGGGCACCGAGAGCACCTTGTTCGGCCCGAGCCCGACGACGCGGTCCGAGGAGATGCCGCGCACCTGGCGGTGCACTTCGGCGAGCGGAATGCCGGAGCGCAGCGCCAGCGAGATGAGGCGGCCGATCGCCTCGACGTCGGCCATGATCGGCGCGCCCGCCTTGCCGAGCGACATGAAGATCTCGAACGGCTGGCCTTTGTCGTCCTCGGTGATCGTCACGTACATCGTGCCGAGCGGGGTGTCGATGCGCCGCGTGGTGCCGCGCAGCAGGTCCGGGCGGCTGCGCTTGGTGCGCCGCTGCAGGTTCTCGCTTTCGAC
>DATFSB010000497.1:0-3711 GCA_035262825.1 Gemmatimonadales bacterium
TCGCCGCGGTGCTGATGCTCGCGTCGGTGAACGCGCGGGTCGGCGAGATCGGGATCCGCCGCGCCGTGGGCGCGCTGGCGGAGGACATCGGCGGACAATTCCTCCTCGAGACGGCCGCCACCATAGTCACCGGGGCTGCCGGCGGTATCGCGCTCGGCTATCTCGCCGCGCAGCTCGTGGCGAGCCGGATGCAGCTCTCCGTCGCGCTTTCCTGGACGGCCGTGGTGGTGAGCATCGTCGCCGCCGCGCTCACCGGTCTCGTGGCCGGGGTGGGGCCGGCGCGCCGCGCGGCGCGATTGCGTCCGGTCGACGCACTGCGGTGAGATTCGGTCGCTCCCTTCGCCTGTCGCTCAGGGCACTGCTGGCCCATCGCGTTCGCGCCGTGCTCGCGCTCGCGGCCGTGAGCGCCGGCACGGCGGCGGTCGTCCTCACCAGTGCGATCGGGACCGGCGTGCAGCGCGACATCGAGCGCCGCATCGAGAGCACGGGCGTCAACCTGCTGGTGGTACGACCCGCCCGGTTGCAGCGCAGCGCGGCGCGGCGCGACATCGGAGGAAGCGCCACGTCGCTCGAACTGGAGGATTATCAGGCCATCGCCGCGTTGCCGCTGGTCCGGCAGGCCGCTCCGGCCACCATGACGATGCCCGTCAGGATCAAGGTGGACGCCGCGTCATCGCTGACCCGGATGGTCGGCACCACGCCGGCGTTCCCCGCGGTGCGCCGCTTTGAGGTGCAACGCGGCCGCTTTTTCGACGACGATGACGATCGCAACGCGCGGCGCGTCGTCGTGCTGGGCGCCCGCGTCGCCGCGTTGTTTGACGCTGATCCTGTGGGCCGGCAGATTCGCATTCGTCGCGTCCCGTTCGATGTGATCGGTGTGCTGGCGCCCAAGGGCGCCCTCGCCGAAGGAGATGAAGACAATCAAGTGGTGGTGCCGATCCGCACGGCGCTACGACGCGTGCTGAATGTCACCTGGCTGGACGCCGTGTTCGTGAGCGTACGCGACCCGGAGGCCCTGGACGGCGCCGAGCGCGGCATCGCCCGAGCGCTCGGGGAGCGCCACCGGATGGGGCGCTCGGGTCAGCCCGACTTCGACATCGAGAATGCGGCCAGGTTCTTCGCCATGCGGAAGCAGACCGTCGGTACGCTGGGCCGCTTGAGCACGGGGCTGGGCGCGATCGCGCTGGTGGTCGGTGGCACGGGCATCCTGGCGCTGATGCTCCTGTCGGTCAAAGAACGCAGCAACGAGATCGGCTTGCGCATGGCGGTGGGTGCGCGGCCGCGGGACATCCTGATGCAATTCCTGCTCGAGGCGACGCTGCTGGCGGTCGGCGGCTGGGGCGCCGGCCTGGTGATCGGAGCGGCCGGCGCGGCGGGCGTCGCGGTGGCCACCGCATGGCCGGTGGCGGTGCCCGTCACCGCAGTGGCCGCTTCGTTCGCCGCCGCGGTCCTCCTGGGACTGGGATTCGGCGCGGCGCCGGCGCGCGCGGCGACACGGATCCCGCCGCTGCAGGCGCTGTTGGCGGGGTGAAGATGACCCTTGCCCCCCCTGGCTCGACACGCTCTAAGCGTGCGTCCGACACTACACCGCCGTCTCGGGGCGACACGCTAAAGCGTGAGCCTCCAACTGCACTGTGCGACAGCACAGCGTTGTTCAGAGGCGCACCCTTTAGGGTGTCGCCATACAGGGGCCCTCTCTTGGAGTGTCCATCATGAGCCAGCGCGGTCCGACCGCGGGCCCGCGCGTTCTGATCATCGACGATGACGACCAGTTGAACGCCGTGCTCACGGAGTTCCTGGGGCGCTTCGGCTTCGCGGTCCGCACGGCTACGCATCCCGACGCCGGCCTGCGCGCGCTCGCCCTCGAGCCGCCGGATCTCCTGATTCTCGACGTCATGCTGCCCGGCATGGACGGCCTGGCCGTCTGCAAGAAGGTGCGGGAAACGAGCCGTGTGCCGATCATCATGCTGACCGCGCGCGGCGACGTGACCGACCGCATCGTCGGGCTGGAGCTGGGCGCCGACGATTACCTGCCGAAGCCGTTCGAGCCGCGCGAGCTGGTGGCGCGGATGCAGGCGGTGTTGCGCCGCGGCACAGTGGAAGAGCATGAGGTAGTGCGCGCCGGGCCGCTGGAGGTGAACTGGACTACGCGGTCGGCCCGGCTGAACGGGCGCGTCCTGGAGCTGACGACGGCGGAGTTCGAGCTGCTCGGCTTCCTGGTGCGCAATCGGGGACGCGTCCTGAGCCGGGACCGGATCATCGCCGGGACGCACGGCATCAACTGGGAGGCGTTCGATCGCTCGATCGACGTGCTTGTGAGCCGATTGCGACAGAAGCTGGGCGACACGCCGAAGCGGCCCGCGTTCATCCGCACGGTGTGGGGAGTGGGGTACAGCTTCATCGGCGGATCGAATGGCTGACCCTTCCGCCAGGCCGCGCCTGCACCGATCGGTCTTTGCCAAGCTGGTAGCCATCATGGTGATCATGGCGCTCAGCCTGGTCACCCTGGTGAGCATCTTCTTCTGGATCGTCGTGACCCGGAACATCCACTCCATGATCAACCGCAGCACGGCGCACGTCGGTTTATTGATTCTGTTGCTGGTCGTGATCGTCGCGATCGTGCTCGTCGCACACGCCTTCCTCCGCCATCAGCTGCGGCCGTTGCGGATGCTGAGCGACGGCGTGACCCGCCTGGGCGAGGGCGAGCTCGACATCCAGCTGCCGCGCACGACGCAGGACGAGTTCGCGACGCTGACCGACGGGTTCAATCGCATGGTGGGACGGGTACGGGAGATGATCGGCGCCCGCGATCAGTTGCTGGTCGACGTCAGTCACGAGCTGCGATCCCCGCTGACGCGCATGAAGGTCGCCCTCGAGCTGCTGTCCGACGACCCGCAGCGCGCGCGTCTGGCGGCCGACATCGCGGAGATGGAGCGATTGGTCTCGGGGCTTCTGGAGATGGAGCGCCTGCGGACGCGGCGCGGGCTGCGCACGGCGGCGGAGGATCTCGCGGCCATCCTGCGCGCCACGGCGGAGCGGTTTCAGGACACGCCCCCCGGCGTCCGGGTCACGGCGCCGCCCGAGATCTGGCTCGAGATCGACGGCGAGAAGGTGTGCACCGTGCTACAGAATCTGCTGGAGAACGCGATCAAGTATTCCCTTCCCGACAGCCGGCCGATCGAGATCGCCGCCGTCGAACACGCCGACCGCGTCGTCGTACGGGTCACGGATGATGGCGTGGGGGTCCCCGACGGTGAAGCCGACCGGATCTTCGAACCCTTCTATCGTGTGGATCGGTCCCGCTCGAAACGCACCGGCGGGTATGGTCTCGGCCTCGGCATCTGTAAGCGCGTGATGGAAGCGCACGGCGGATCGATCGCAGTGGAGCGATCGGCCGAACGCGGAGCGAGTTTCGTACTCACGTTTCAGAAGCAGGCGCCCAGCCGCTGAGACCTCTCATTCCTAATGCCGCGGCGTCCACTCGGCGGCTCGGGGCTTGGCGTGCCGTTACACTTCGCCCGCCATCACACGCTTGAAGATCTGCCGCTGCACGGCGCGCGGCGTGAAGCGATTGAGGAAGACGATGAAACCGTTGCGCCATCCCGCGACGACGCTCGACCGGCGGCGCAGCAACGCCCGCATCCCGATCTCGGCCACCGCGCGGGGCGTCATCATCAGTTTCTGCAGCGTGCCCTTGTCGGTCTGACCGGC